>CAZQGJ010000001.1:0-35906 GCA_964592905.1 uncultured Candidatus Saccharibacteria bacterium
ATCGTCTTAACCGATCCTCTATGGAATCTTCGGAATCACCGCGCGCGAGAGGCTAACCTCGGCAGGATGATATCCCTCCTCTGGGTGCTATAATGGTTTCTCACTCGGCAGGAAAAGCCTTGAGCCGGGATGGCGGAATGGCAGACGCGCTAGATTCAGGTTCTAGTGTCCGCAAGGGCGTGGAGGTTCGACTCCTCTTCTCGGCACCAAAAACTTTTAATTATTATTTTTAAAAAATAAGCACCTAAGGTCATCAGTTTGGCTCTCCATCGTAGTTGGGTTAATAATCATGGCGAGTTTTTTGGCGCACTGGATTAACCGGCGCTACATCAAGGAAGAATCTAGTCTGACCAACTAAAAAACTTGACAACATCATCAGCGTATGATGAAGTATGATAGTGGAACGACAGAGACTCACTATTACGCTCAAGCCATCGGTTATACAGTTCGTCGATCAACAGATCGATGGCACCAATGTGCGTAATCGCTCTCATGCCATCGAGACACTGATTCAACGGCAGATGAAACCTAAGTTAGAGAAGGCCTTGGTTTTGGCTGCCGGCGTCGGGGCTGCGATGCAGCCTTTCACCCTCGAAACTCCTAAGCCGTTACTTAAAGTGCACGGCCAAACGATCCTTGACCATATCTTGAAAAATCTGGGGGAGCTGGAGCTGACTGGGCTGACTTTGGTCATCTCTCACTTGGGTGAGCAGATAGTTTCGCATATTGAATCGACTGAAACCAGTCTCGATATCGACTATCTTGAGTGTCCGCCAACTGGGACTGCCGAGCCGATTCGCAAGTATCTGACTCTGCACCCTGACGGACCGGTCTTGCTATATTATGGCGATGTTTTAGCCGAGATCGATTTGGCTAATTTTTACCAATACCATCTGGAGCGACAAACACTGGCTACTATTGCTGTCACTTCGGTGGCCGATCCTTCGGCCTATGGCTCCCTGAGTCTGAAGGGGGATTTAGTGACCGCGATTAACGAGAAGCCGCAATCTGATCTGGGGACCAGTCGACTGGTTTATGCTGGCCTGGCCATTCTAGAGCCTGAAGTCATTGAGCTGATGCCAGAATCAGCGAAGTCGTTTGAGATTGATATCCTACCAGAGTTAGTTAAAAAACAGCAATTAGCCGGCTATCTGTTTGAGGGCAAGTGGTTTGACATTGGCGACGCCAGTGTCTACGCACGTGCTCTCAAGGAATGGTAAGAGAGTACGAGTCGAAGAAAGTTAGGCTCATGGCTGGTGGGGACGATAGAAGTAGGCACATCTCAGACGGGACGAGTAGTCCGGTTTGCAACCGGCAACCATCGAGTGGTCGGTTCGATGGGGTACCGCAAGGACCTCGCTACAACCCTGTGACAAGCACAGATCGACGCCCTTATGTTGGCTTTGACATCGAGTACCACCCGAGTGAGATCGAGGGACGGCCAGGGCTTCATCAACAGAAGTAAAGCGTAGAGGCTAAACGCTGACTTCGCAAAATGGCAATTCCGGAGCTGTCTCTACGAGCGGCTCCGGATTTCTGTATTGAGATATTTACAGGAGCCCAACTTTTCCCTATAATGCTCATAGGCCGCGGTGCTGGAATGGTATACAGGCTAGCTTGAGGTGCTAGTGTTCGCAAGGGCATGGAGGTTCGAGTCCTCTCCGCGGCACCAGAGCGGATCTGCCTGGGTAGCTCAGTGGTAGAGCAGGGGCCTGAAGAGCCTCGTGTCGTCAGTCCGATTCTGACCCTAGGCACCAGATGGACGCTTAGCTCAGTTGGTAGAGCATCTCGTTTACACCGAGACTGTCGGGGGTTCGAGTCCCTCAGCGTCCACCATTACATAATTTAAATCAAGTTCTCATATTTTTCTAAATATCTAATTAAATATTAACGGTACTACGGTAGCGTACTTGAAGTGCTATTGAGTTAGTATTATTTAGTAGTAGCCGGCTCTCATACTTATCCACAACATCTAGTATTACAGAATTAAGAAGGCTTCGTGCTAAAGTAATTAAGACAATTAAATACTGGAGCTATGAAGTGAAGTAGGGTGTAAATCCCTCGCTGTCGCGCAACGGTGTATCCGCTAGAAACGGATAAGTCCGGCCCTTCATATATGTGTCTTCGGACATCTCCACTGGCTCGCGTCAAGCCGCCTTCTTGCCAGAGGCTGGAGTTACACTTGACGCACGTCAGGTGTTTTTATTTGGTGACACAATAAGGATTAAAACAAGGAGGTCCATGCAACTAACAATCACTAAACGCGATGGAGCGACAGAACTCTTTAACGCTGATCGAATTAATCGATCAATCGAACGAGCTGCTATCGGCCTCACTGACCCAATCAGTAAAGTTACCCAGGTGGGCACAGACACCCGCTTGACACTTTACGAGGGCATTACCAGTGAAGAACTGGACAAGGCGACGATTAACGCTGCGGTCCAAAATATTAAGGATGATCCAGAGTATGACAAAATTGCCACACGGCTTCTGCTTAAAACAGTCTATAAACGAGTCATTGGTGACTATGAGGATACTGACGAACTAAAAAAAGGCCATAACGAAAAATTCATTAATTACATTCGGACCGGCATTGATAACGGCATACTCGATCCTCGTATGGAAAGTAACTTTAATCTAACCGAGCTAGCCAGCGCTTTAGTTATCGAGCGAGATGAACTTTTTGTTTACGCCGGACTCTCCAGCCTAATCGATCGATATACCGTTAAAGATAATCGGCAGCAGCCAGCTGAAACTCCACAATATTGTTTTATGCGGGTTGCCATGGGTCTTTCTTATAACGAAAAAGATCCTACGCAGTGGGCAATTCGCTTTTATGAAAAAATGTCGAAGCATGAATATATCGCCGGCGGTTCAACCAATATTCATGCTGGCACCATCAGACCCGCCCTCTCCAACTGTTTCCTCATGGAGATTCAGGATGATATCGACCACATTGCAAAGTCAGTGGCTGACGTTATGAAGCTCTCCAAAGCTTCGGGCGGGATCGGAGCTTCTATAACGAAACTACGTGCAACTGGTTCGCCATTATCGTCCAACAACACTACTTCAAGCGGCCCAACTCCATTTGCTAAGATAATCGATACCGCTATTCGAGCTATTCAACGGGGAGGTAAAAAGAAAGGAGCCCTCTGTTTTTACATGGAAAATTGGCATATAGACTTCCCCGAATTCTTAGATTGGAAGCATAATGCTGGGGACGACTACATGCGAATGCGAACTGCTAATACAGCAGTCTTTCTGTCAGATGAGTTTATGAAGCGGGTTGAAGCAGGGGATGATTGGTACATGTTTGACCCAGCTGAAACGGCCGACTTGAATGAACTCTACGGCCAGGCTTTTTCCAAGCGATATACGCACTATGTGAAGGAAGCGAAGGCAGGAAAGTTAAGGATATTTAAAAAGGTGCCGGCTACCGAACAATATCGACAAATCCTAATCTCGCTCCAGACGACTTCACATCCATGGCTCACTTGGAAGGATACTATTAATTTACGCGCCCTTAATAATAATACTGGGACTATCCATATGTCGAATCTCTGCACTGAAATTTGTTTACCTCAAGACAAAGATAACACCGCGGTTTGCAATCTTGCCTCACTCAATCTAAGCGCCCACCTAAAAAAGAAACAGGTTGATTGGCAAAAGCTTGAAGCAAGCGTTCGCCTAGCGATTCGTCAGCTCGATAATCTTATTGATATCAATATCTTGCCGACAGCCGAGTCTATCCGTTCCGATAAAGAAAATCGAGCGATTGGCTTAGGTGTAATGGGGCTCTCGGACACACTTGAACAACTAGGTATTCCCTATGATAGTGCTCATGCATACGACTTTGCTGATAGCCTCTTTGAATTTGTCAGCTATATGGCAATTGACGAGAGTGCCAACTTAGCTAAAGAGCGGGGTAGCTATACTCACTTTAAAGGTTCACTGTGGTCAAAAGGCCAAGTTCCATTCGATACGCTAGCGGCGCTAGAGAAAGACAGAGGAGTTAGTTTAGAGTTAGATAAAAAGAGTAAGCACAAAGGGCTGCAATGGGATACCCTGCGAGCAAAGGTTAAAAAGGGCATTCGTAACGCCACTCTTTTGGCAGTTGCGCCGAACGCCAATATCGGGCTCATTGCCGGCACGACGCCAGGGATCGATCCTCGTTTCGCTCAGATCTTTTCTCGCAATAAACTATCTGGTAAGTATTTAGATATTAATCACAACTTGGTGACTGAACTCAAGAATCTTAATCTCTGGGAGCAGGTTCGAGAACAGGTGCTTGGGCTTCAAGGGGATATCTCTACTATCAAGGAGATTCCTGAACACATTCGAGCGGTTTTTAAAACCTCATTTACAGTCAAAGCCTCGGCTTATATAGAAATCGCTGCAAGGGCTCAAAAGTGGGTCGATCAAGCGCTATCTCGGAATATGTACTTAGAGTCACGCGATATAGATGAAATGATGACAATTTATTCATCAGCTTGGAAAAAAGGTGTGAAATCTACCTATTATTTACACATGAAACCACGTCATACCGCAGAACAAAGCACTGTGGCTGTAAATAAGTCGGAACAGCTAGGCAAGGTTGGTTTTGCCGCTGCCTTGGATACATTGTCAGAGACACCTAAGAATCAAAGTACAGAAATGGTCGAAGAAGTCTTAAAGCCCGTCGGCTTTGCTACTATAATCGGTCAATCCTGTCCAATTGACCCCCAAGAACGACTTCAGTGTGATAGCTGTCAATAAAACACTAAGAAAGGAAGACTATGATTATTGGTAACGCCTCTGCCGAAGATATGAATCTTCACCCAATTCGCTATCAATGGGCCTATGATTTGTACCAACAGTCGGTTCGTAATACTTGGTTTCCTCACGAAATTGCTCTCAAAGAAGACTTGGAAGATTGGCAAAAAATGACCGAGGATGAACGTCACGCGATTACTTTCCTCATGGCTTTCTTTAATCCAGCCGAACTTATAGTCAACCGTTCAATTGCCTTAGGAATATATCCTTACTTAAAATCACCCGAATGCCACCTTTATTTAGCCAAACAGATGTGGGAGGAGGCTAATCATTGTGTATCGTTTGAGTATGTCCTGCAAACCTTCCCTGTTAATCGTGATACTATTTTCAATCTGCACTTATCCACGCCATCAATGCAGGCCAAAGAGGCCTACATCATGCGCTATATGAAACGAATGACTAGTGATGTCCTAGATATTGAAACAACCGAAGGCAAGAAGGACTTTATTAGGAATTTAGTGGCAACCAACATCGTTATGGAAGGGACCTGGTTTTATAGTGGCTTTATGGTTGCTCTGTCGTTTCGTCAACGGAATCAGCTTCGTAATTTTGGATCCATGATTAACTGGGTAATCCGAGACGAGAGCTTGCATCTTAAGTTTGGCATTAACCTTGTGCAAACCGCCTTAGAAGAGAATAGTGACCTCTTAACTAAAGAATTTGCCGACGAGATTCACGCTATAATCGTTGAGGGAGTTGATCTCGAAGTTGCCTATAATCACGATCTCTTTCCGACCGGTATCTTAGGTTTAAACGCTGATTATGTGAATCAATACGTTCAGTATGTTGCCGATCGCCGTCTAGAGGAGTTGGGCTTGCCGAAACACTATAATGTGACTAATCCGGCCAAATGGATGGGAACAGCGACCGATGTTTTTGAATTAGTAAATTTCTTTGAGCAGCAGAATACAAGCTATGAGGTTGATGGCGGTGCAACGAGTAAGTAACCAGTGTTTGATCTAGAAATTTTATACCGCATCTGTTAATATAGATCTACGTGGAATCTGTTGACTTAATTAAACAATTCGTCGACGACGTCCACCACGCCAGTTCAGACTCATCGTAGTCGAATTGAGCCTATACAAAATCCAGGCTAGAACCCTGGTAGGAGACACTTTTGTCCAACACCACCATCAACCAAATGTCTGACTTAGTCGAGTCACCTGACTTTGAGCTAGTGCCGTTTAAAGCTGGCACCAGTTTCGAGGTCGAAGTTCTCAATGTCAATCGCAAACGAATCCTTTGCGATCTGGCCGGTTTAACTCTGGGGATTATTCCTAATCGTGAGTTCAGTCACGATAGCGCCACCCTCAAAGCTGGCGATAAAGTCTTGGCCTATGTCCTGACTCTCGAGAATCAAGACGGCTATGCCGTACTTTCACTCAAGCGTGCCGACCGTGAGCGCATTTGGACGACTATCAAAGAGCGCGAGGCTTCGGGTCAACCAGTTAGCGTCAAGGTCGTCGATACTAATCGCGGCGGATTGCTAGTCGATTACTCTGGACTCGAAGGCTTTTTGCCTGCCTCTCAATTAAGCTCAAATCATGCTAAAACTAACGATGGCGAACGCGAGGGCAGCCTCCGGCACCTTGTCGGACTAGACCTGAACGTTAAAATCTTGAGCTTTGATCAAAACACAAACAAATTAATCTTCTCCGAAAAAGCGGCTGGCGACTCGGGTATTGCCGAAAAGGCCAAATCTCTACCAGTTGGCGAGCGGATGACCGGCGATATTACCGGCGTTGTGCCGTTTGGTATCTTCGTCCGCGTTGGCGATGTCGAAGGCCTAGTCCATATCTCGGAAATTGCCTGGGAAAAGATCGATAACGTCGGCGACCAGTTCAAGGTCGGCGATAGCGTCGAAGTAGTCGTCATCGGCATCGAAGGCAGCCGTGTCTCGCTCTCGATGAAGCGACTCAAGGACGATCCTTGGCAACACAAGGCCGAACAGTTTAAGGTCGGCCAAAAGATCAACGGTGCCGTCACTCGCATTACGCCATTTGGTGCCTTTGTCCGGCTTGACGAGGGTCTTGATGGACTGGTTCATGTTTCAGAGATGGGTGACAAAGTCACCGATCCACACACCGCTGTCACTAGTGGCGAGGCCTATGACTTTGAGATTCTCAGTATTGAACCGTTACAACACCGTATATCATTACGATTATTAAGTTCAGGCAAAGCTAAAACTCAGAACGAGGACGAAACAGTGGTAGCCGAGACCAAAACTGAGACCAAGGATGAGTCTAAGTCCGAGGCCAAAGTTGAGGTTGAAGCGCAAGACGAAACCGAGACACCAGAAGCTACAACTGAAGCTACAACCGAGAAGCAATAATGCTTATCAAGCGCCTCGATCCTCAAACGCTACAGCTCAAGGGTAAATCAGTAACGATAGAACTTGGCCAGACTGTCACCATTGCCGGTCACCAGATCGAATCACCGGGTGAATACGAGCTATCTGGGGTCAGTCTCGAGTGGCCAACTGCCGATGTTAGATTAGTGCGCTTTGAAGATTGCTATATTTTACAGCTCTATAATCTCAATCGGTTACTGACAGACGAAGAGTTAGAGCAAGTTGGGATAGCGACAATCCTCATCTTGCCGGTTGGCGGTACCGAGGCCAAGGGGCTAGAGCCAAAAATGGCGGTCGAGGTAATGAACCAAATCGATCCCTCGTTAGTTATCTTAAATCAATACGAGAGCGTCGAGCCGTTTCGGACTGCCTACCCCAAGGGGTTAGAGGTAGCACCAGAATTGAAGATTACTAACACCACCCTCCCTGAAGAAAGACAAGTTTACGTCATCGACAACGTTTAAACCGTTAACCGAGATAGCGAGGCTGTTGCTCGAGGCTAAGCGGTTAGCGATTATTATGCACGAAAAGCCCGATGCCGATACCATCGGCTCATCGCTGGCTTTAGCTCGCGGGCTCTGGCAACGAGGAGTTAAGTCTCGACTCTATAGCCGAGACCGCTGGCCAGCCCCCTTTAGATATCTGATTGAGGACGAGCGGCTGGAGCCTAGATTCGACCCTGACGAGCCGGACACGGTTGTCGTCATTGATTGCGGTGACTTGCGCCGAACCGGCTATCCAAATGAGGTAACGCGATTTGCCGAACAGGCTGGACGGCTAATTCATATCGATCACCACGGTGAGAGCGACCTCTATCGGCTGGCTAACTACCGCTATTACGATCCCGAGGCGGCAGCCACCGGCGAGATGATTCATCGGCTACTGCTCTGTCTCGAGGTTGAGATAACATCGAATATTGCCAAACCGTTATTTGCCAGTCTCTATTATGATACCGGCGGCTTTAAGCATGCTAACACCGACAGCCGAACGCTCGAGCTGGCCGGTTCATTATTAAGCGCTGGAGCTAACCTCAAGGAGTTAGTCCGTCATAGCGAGCTCGATCGCTCCTTAGCCCAACTGCGACTGTGGGGGCGAGCGCTAGAAAATAGCTGGCTCAATGATAAATATGGCCTATTGGTAACAGTTTTGACTCAAAAGGATTTTGCCGAGCTCGAGGCGGATCCTAGCGAAGCGGCTGGTCTGATTAATTTGATGAACCAAGCCAACGAGGCAAAGGTCGCCCTGTTACTCTACGAAACCGAGGCGGGGTTGCGCGGTAGCCTCCGCACCGAAAGTCAAAGAATTGACTTAGGCGAGCTCGCCAACTGGCTTGGCGGTGGGGGATTACGGCGGGCCGCCGGCTTTCAATTACCGGCTAGGCTTGTCAAAGAGGCAGAAAACTGGCATATTGCTCTTAGTTACTCACCTCAAGCCGGGGTGGCGGAATGGCAGACGCGGCGGACTTAAAATCCGCTAGGCAAAACCTGTGCGGGTTCGAGTCCCGCTCCCGGCACCAACAAAACAAAACAGTTGTCGCAAGTGATAAGGTGCTCTAATGATTAATCAAGAAAATAAATTACAACGATTTCTTGGCAAGAAAATTACTTTAAAAGATCTCGTTTCATTGACGTTATGGATGTATAGCGGTTTGCTAGTAATCGGCATGATTATGTCAAAACTCTTTGATGTGGAGTTTATCGACGAATTTATGAAGTGGCCCTTCAAAGATGTAGTGTTTTGGTTATTGTTTTCGTTCAAAGTAGTGCCAGACCTTATTAGCTGGTTAGGGTCTATCAACAGAAAAAAATCGAATGGCATAAAGACTCGTTAGAGCTCTCAAGCATTCATAATATATGAAGAGTTTAAAATTCAATAAGAATCTGGTCCCAATAGTTCTCGATGGCTCCATGGAATAACAATCTCATTGCCAATTTAACCAGCTATTGACAGTTGACATATCGTAACCGATTTGATAAATTATTTATGGAATTGCTTCCGACCCGAAATGTGGTGGTTACCACCGCAATCTCTTCCAAGAGATAGGGTCGGGAGTTTTTTATTCAGGAGATACCTCTACTAGGATCTCTTGTTTTTTGATTAGAGCTCTATAGTCATCTGCATATTTCCATTTTTCTTCGACGGAACAATTAACCACACCACAAACATAATTGACTGGCTTAGTGACTTATTCCTTTGTGATGAAATACTTGTTTGAGACAAAATCTAATCCAGGATCACTAGATCTGTCAATGAAATCTAGCATGCCTTAAAAGGACCATGCAAAGACCGAGGTTTGTACTACACCTAAATATATGGTTTTCCCCCTCCTAAAAGAGTAAAATGAACACAAGGACGGTATGGCAAACGAAACATTTTCACGAGTTATTATTGATCGAAAATTAAGGGAAGCCGGCTGGGATATTGAAGATTCCAACCAGGTTATTTTTGAGGATCATGGAATTGCCGGCCGCTCTGATTACATCCTTAAGGATAAACAGGGTCGTCCGCTTGCACTCATCGAGGCTAAGGGACCGGATATTGACCCTTATAACGCCAAGCAACAAGCACTCAACTATGCTGAAACACAATATAAGGGAAAGATTAACCATATCTACCTGGCGAATGATCATCTTATTTACTTTTGGGATTTTACAACTGGTGGCGATGCTATTCCTGTTCCCCATTTTTTCTCTCAAAATGACCTAAGCCGTAAGCAGCAGGTTAAAACTTTAGCTCATACGGAGCCGCTCAATCAAAAAATGGTTGAAAAGGATTATTTTCACGATGTTGATTCAGATATTATGCTTAGGCCTTATCAGATGGAAGCTTGGCACGCCATTGCTGGTGATTATGATAATGGAAAACGAGGCTTTCTTTTGGAAATGGCTACCGGAACCGGTAAAACAGTCCTTGCTTCATTAATAATTTCTAAATTCCTCCGTACTCATCAAGCACAAACAGTTTTATTCGTGGTAGACCGCATTGAACTCGCTCGTCAAACTAAAGGCACATTTGAACACTTGCTTGGTCACCTCTCTGCGGTTGGTACTTACTGGGGTGATTCCAAGAAGAATCTGGTTGGAGCGAATGTTGTTATCGCAACTATTCAATCGTTGATCGCTCACGGTCAGGATGTTTTTACGCCAGGGTATTTTGATTTAGTCATTCACGACGAAGCGCACCGTAGCATCTATTCACCAGAGGCTCGCGGAATTATGGATTATTTCGTAGGTGCCACAAAAATTGGTCTGACTGCCACCCCAAAGGATTTCTTAAAAAATCTGGATATGGGACGACTCGGCCTTGATGATCCCCGGGCAGCTGAACTACGAGTACAGCGTGACACCTACCGCTATTTTGGTTGTGAAAATGGCCAGGCTACATTCCGATACACGCTCCAAGATGGGGTCAAAGAAGGTTTTTTGGTACCGCCAAAGCTACATAAGATGACTTCCGCTCTAACACAACAAGCGCTCAGCCCAGAGGGTTTGGTTGGTGAAGCTGATTATGAAAATGAAAGTTACAGCGTCAAAGATCTTGAAAAGAAAGTTTTTGTACCAGAGCGCAATCGACTTATGATGCAGGAATTCCTCGAATATGCCGAGAAATCTCCAGATGGCAATATCGGAAAGACGATTATTTTTGCAGTTAATCAAACGCATGCTACAAGTCTTGAGAAAATTCTTAATCAACTAAAACCCGAGTTTGGTGGCCGGTTTGCCATAACAATTACTAGCCGGGTTCAAGGTGCTCATGATCTAGCACGAGACTTTAAGAAACTTGATAATAACCTACCTCGTGCAGCTGTTTCAGTAGATATGCTAACTACTGGTTACGACGCTCCAGAGGTACAAAACATCGTTCTTGCCCGGCCAGTATTTGAACCCACTCTTTACCAACAGATTAAGGGTCGAGGCACCCGCCTCTGTAAAGAAATTGATAAAAAACAATTTGTAGTTTTTGATTTCTGTGGCGTCTGTGAATACTTTGAAGAGCAGTACGACTGGAAAGCACCTCAAAAGATTACAAAGCCAACCGATGAGACAACCCCACCAACGCCAAAAGGGCCTTACGGACCTAGCCCAACTGGTGAAGGTGAGCCACCAGAACCGCCAGCTCCTAAAACTGAAACGTCCACTATCTCTCGTTTGGATGTAGTTGGTTCACGCGATCAAATTATCTATGGGCCCGATGGTGACAAAGTCGATCGTGAAATGTATCAGGATGAGTGGAGCCGACAGGTCAAAACCTTTGTCGATGCTCACCCAGAGGCTATAGAGATGGCTCAAGACGACACAAAGACTGAGGAGCTGATTGATCTCCTTAATACTGAACTATTAAACCGACCTGATTTTTACTTTAATGAGGGTAACCTCATCCAATCACACAGAGTTATTGCATCTGTTCGAGACTTTTTTCTGTCCGCAATCGGTAAAGGATCGTTACCAAAACGCAATGAGCAGCTAGGCGAATGGCGTAACGGAATGCTTGATAAGTATGGTCAGGCATCATCAGGTGGTTCACAGAAGCGCTACCTAATGACCCGATTAATGGTTGATGAAATAATGAAGAACGACGAGCTTCGTATTGGCCTTCAACAAAAACCAAGTTTGAATTTCTTGCTTCATGAGCCATTTAATCTTGACTTTAGACCAGAAGAATGGCTATATACATACGGCAAAGACACCCTTTTCGAGATGGTGCACGATGTTAAGAATAGCCAATTACTGAAAGTCTAATTTATGTCACATACAGATTTCAAAAATCGAGTCGACGGTTTGATGAATATTTTATGGAGTGGTGGGGTTGCTAACCATTCCACAATCATTGAGCAGATAAACTACTTAGTCTTCTTGCGTTCTCTTAGTAAAAAAGACGACCATGCCATGCGTATCGATCCCGAAGCAGAGCGGGTTTTTCAAGGTGAATTATCCCAGTACCACTGGGATAATTTGCTTGTATTAAATGCCGAGGTTCTTTTTAGCACCCTTGAAGATATTTATCGTCGATTGCCCGAGCTTACGACTGACAAGACTATTCAACTTCTTTACCGTGACGCTCATGTGAAGGTTTTCGACAAACCAACCTTACGGCGGCTTGTCCACGAAATTGAGCAGCTAATGAGCGATCTTGAAAAAGAAGCTACGACCGGCCGTAATGACATCTTCGGTGATATGTACGAATATCTCCTCAGTAAGCTAGCTCAGGCCGGTACTCTCGGATCATTCCGAACACCACGTCATATTATTAATTTTATTGTTGATGTCATCGATCCCGATAAAGGCGAAACTATTCTTGACCCAGCTTGCGGCACAGCTGGCTTCTTAGTAGCAGCGTTGGAGCACCTCAAAGAAAAATACTCGTCAGAGGAATTCAAGAAGGAGAACAAGCATCCGCTCGATTTACTGAGCCCCGACGAGCGCAAATTCCTTTTCCAACACACATTCACCGGATTCGATAGTGATTTTGATATGTTCAAGTTCGGCCTCATGAACCTCTACCTTCACCAGCTTGAGCATCCAAACATTAAGCGCATTAATACACTCGTTGATACCGCCGGTGATCGTACTAAATGGGATATCATTCTTGCTAATCCTCCATTTGCAGGTGCCGTGGATCAATCAAGTATTAGCGAAGATCTACAAATGGGAACGCGCGCTACCGAAATCCTGTTCCTGCGGTATATGATTGATCACTTATCACCTACTGGAAGAACCGGCGTAATCGTACCGGAAGGTATTATTTTTTCTAATACCAATGCACATAAAAAAATTCGACAATTACTTATCGAAACAGCTGGCTTATGGGCAGTAGTTTCGCTTCCTGCCGGCGTATTTAATCCATATTCTGGCGTGAAAACTAGTATTCTGTTTTTTGATAAATCAATTGCAAGAAATATTGAGAGTATTCTTTTTGCAAAAGTAAGTCATGACGGTTTTGATTTGGGGGCAAGTAAAAGGCTTGTTGATAAGGACGATCTACCGAATGCATTAAACGCCTTGCTAAAATATCACAGTGGATTAAGGAATAAGGCTTCAAACGCTGCTGAAGCAATTTATATCTTGGGTGCAGAAATTGCACACTTAATCCCAAAGCACAAAATTTCTGAAACTGGCGACTATAATCTCTCTGGAGATCACTATCTACTCTCCTCTGAATACTCTGATGCTAAATGGCCGATGGTCTCAATAGAAGAATTATGCGATCTGGGAAGAGGGCGCGTAATAAACAAACAAGATATTGCGAAAAATCCCGGGGCTTTCCCAGTTTACTCTTCACAAACAACCGATGACGGTATCTTTGGATATTTAGGTTCCTATGATTTTGACGGTGAATATGTAACTTGGACTACAGATGGAGCGAATGCCGGAACAGTTTTTTACAGAACTGGAAAATTCAACTGCACCAATGTATGCGGGACATTAAAAGCCAAAACGAAAAAAATAAATATGAGATTTTTGGCACAAGCTTTAAATAGGATCGCATATAAACATGTTATTCATGCTGGAAACCCAAAATTAATGAATAACGTAATGGCAAAAATTACAGTCCCTCTTCCCCCACTTGAAATTCAAGATCAGATCGTAAAAGAATTGCGTGGTTATCAAGAGATTATTGACGGAGCGACACAGATCGTCGCTAACTGGAAATGCAAAATCGAAATCGATACAACATGGGAAAGAGTAAAGCTTAAAGATGTTTGCAATATTAACCCCAAGAAAATTGAGATCAAAAATATCAATCCGGAAACAGAAGTTTCTTTTGTGCCAATGGCTGATTTAAATCAAAATAATGCTAATTTTGTGATCAAGCAGACAAAAAAGCTATCTGAAGTTATAGGAAGTTACACCTATTTTACAGAAAACGATGTTTTACTTGCCCGTGTAACACCATGTTTTGAAAATGGTAAAGCGGGTATCGCAAGAAAACTAAAGAATAAAATTGGTTTTGGATCGAGTGAATATATCGTGATTAGACCAAGTGAGAAAATCTTACCGGAAATCATCTATTGTTATATTTCGGAGCAAAGATTTAACGCTGCTGGAAAAATAAAAATGACTGGCACTGGTGGCCTACAGCGAGTACCAGTTGATTTTGTACAAAACTGGGAAATATCCCTACCTCCACTCGAAGTTCAAAGGCAGATTGTGGATCAAATAGACATCGAACGCACTTTAGTTGATGGAAATAAAAAATTAATTGAGATCTACAAAAGAAAAATTATCGATGTTTTAAGCGCAATATAATGCAGTTGACGGAGCGCAGATGGCTGATACTAATAACCTGAATAAACCTACACTTGAAGAAAAGCTATCACTCAAAGCAAGCCAGCTTCGAAGAGCCTTACAGGACAAAAACTATCCTCAGTCTGCCAACGCACATTTTGGAGTTTGGATAGCACTATTAAGTAAGGAAGATTATCAAGAAGCCTGCCCTCATGCAGCGTTATCGGCGCGAAGGCTGATGGAATGTGCAGCATTAGAGATCACGGGACTACAACCTGAGAAAAACCCTGGTGACATAGCGAATGAAGTAAAAAGATTAAAAGAAAGTTTAAGCAAGGCAAACCCATCGGAGGTTGATGGCATGTGGATTGTGCCATTGTCATTTTCTAAAGATTTACAAAAGTTTTTCGACACATTCGATAAGCGCCAGACAAGAAATCAACGTATGCAGGAGATGTTGATGAAAGCTGACCCTAGCGGTATCCCGATTCCAGAAGATGTGAGAGGGTTAATGGCTTCGGATTGGGTTAGCCTTTTTGGATATTTTAGCAATACATTGCACTTTTCCTATCCTCAGGAAATTAAACGCGAGGAATTAATCCAAAAAATAGAGAAGTTAGAACAACTATTATTAGAGTATATCCTCTACGCGGGTGCGGTTGAAAACCTCGATGAGATTGATAGCCTCATCGAAGAAACGGAAGTGATATGACAAATAAACCAGTTGATATAACAAAGCTAAAAAATCTTATTAAAGGTGGATCCAGTTACGCTTACTTTTTCAACAACATTACAAGCTCTGATTGGCTTATGCCCCTAATAAATGAGGGTTTCTTCACCAAACCACCGGCCGCAGAAAAAGATGGTCAGTGGATCAGCTTTCCAGTCTGGCCAGAGATTAACTACTTACTAAAAGTAGCGAGCATATCGCCTGACGAGACTACGATAGCATTGGACAAAATTTCCGATACAGACAATCAATATGTTTTAGACATGTTCGTAAAAGTATTACTTGAGATTGGTGCAAAACGAGCGGTACGATTTACAGATAGAGTTGTTGCGTTTCTTGCAATACCCTTTCAGTTTCGTATCCATGAGGAATCGACTAAGTTAGTCTGTCTTTTGGCAAAAGAGGGGTACACTGATGAGGCAATAAAAATCATAGATGCATTGCTTGAGGTGATGCCTGATCCCCGTGCTGAAAATGCAGGAACAGATGAATATCAAAAGTACTTAATTGAGCCTCAGATTAAGTATCGAGACTATGACTACCAAGAAATCATCGAAAAAGTCACGCCAGGCCTCGTCGCTGCAGACCCAGCAGGTGCTATAAAGCTTTTCTCTAAACTTTTGAACAATGCTGTCATTTATAAATCTGTTCGCTATGAACACGACTCTAGCTCTGACGGACAGGACTACTCAAATATATGGCGTCCTGCTATTGGGAGCCAAAAGAGGGATAATGGGAATCAGCCGTTTGATGGTTTGGTGTCGGCCCTTCGAGATGGTCTAATCGGGTTATTAGCCTCTAATATATCTGACAAAGAAAAAATAACTGTTCTGAAAAATGTTGTCGGTCTAAAGTTTCTTATATTTAGCCGAATTGTTGAGCACGTTTTGCAAAGCTTAAAAGATCAGGCTCCCTACAAAGAACTTTACGACGAAATTCATAAAAACTTTGATAAGTTTCTAATTGAGAAAGCATTCGTTATTGAAAGCGGAGAGGTCATCCCAGAGCCAGGCATTACGATTGAGGAACTAAATCAACTTGATGACGCCGCCTTAATTCAAAAACTTACAAGCCATAAGCCACCCGATCGTTTATTTGGAAGAGACGCAATCGATAATTTAATTTCGACATTGATTAAAAACGATCCGAAGCGATTTATACAAATTGCTCCAGAGTTTCTCGCAGCTAGCCACCAACTGGCTAATGGCTTTATCTATTCTCTAAACGACATCATTGGAAACCTAGATCAACAGACAGTCGATGTTCTACTGGCAGATCTAAGCAACTGGCTTAAGACAACCAAGGGAGCAGATGATGATACATATTACTCTTGGGCAAAATCAGCCCTTGCTCGGTTGGTAGATAAGCTATCAGATCAGAAGCGTAAAAATAGTGAGTATGGTTCTGTGGCTTCTGCGGAGTCATTGCTCGATATTATCCTCAGACTTGCCCGCGATAGTGATCCAACCCCCGAACGAGAAGAGAGAGATGATAGTGATAATTGGGATCCAGTATCTGTAGCGATCAACAGCACTAGGGGTGAGGCGCTCCATGCATTAGCTGGCTTCGTTGGTTGGGCGCACAGAAACAAAGCAAATCAAAAATATCTACAACAAGCGTATGACGAGCTTGACTGGCACTTAAACACTAACAATGATCCATCGTTCGCTATACGTTCAGTCTTCGGTCAGCATCTGCCACTACTCGGATATGTAAATTCCCAATGGGTTAAAGATAATATCGGCAGTATTTTTTCCGATGATACATACGGCGATGCTGCTTGGGATGCTTACGTCAGCTTTACTCAGCCGTATAAAGACCTATTGCCACTAACAGAACCCTTTATTAAAAAACGATTATCTAATTTAAGGGTCTATCCTGAGGGCAAAAATCGTAGGGCTGACATGGGACAATCACAATTTGTCCATCATTTAATGATTTATTATTGGAACGGTTATCTGGATTTGGTTGATGGAGGCGTAATTAAAACATTTTTTGAGACTGCAGACGTCAAATATCGAATTGAAGCATTACACTTTATCGGCTTTGCCTTAAAAGAGGACAAGTCAGAAACGAGAGAAGAGGTATTGGATCGATTGAAAATACTTTGGGACTATCGACTTACCGATTTAGTGAGTAGCGATAAAGAAAATCAGAAGGAATTAGAAGAATTTGGTATATGGTTTGCATCAAATGCATTTTCGAATGACTGGGCAATTGCAAACCTGCAAAAGGTTCTAGTTATTACACAAAACGCAAATCCTGATTTTATGGTTCTAGAGAAGCTTTGTACCATGGTAGAAAAATATCCCGTTGAGGCAATTATATGCCTAAGGGAAATGATCGCTGGTGCACGAGAGCGATGGTCAATTAGCAGCTGGAAAGAATATGCGTCAATAATAATTCGTATTTCTTTTGAGTCTGGAAACTCTGAGGTTAGCAGAATAGCTAAAGCTCAGGTCGATATACTGATTAGCAAAGGCCACCATAATTTTCGTAATCTCGTGAAGAAAATCAAGTAAGCCCTTGCCCTACAGCCCATCTAATGGCATGATCAGCACAGCAAGCGAGTATTTACTATGACATACGGACGGCAAAGAAATATTTTCGATCCAAAGTCGGAAATCCCATTCAAATTATCGAGATCAAGATTAGAGAACTTTACCAAATGTCCTCGGTGTTTTTATATTGACCGCCGACTTGGGATCGGCCAACCGTCTAGCCCTCCATTTAGTTTGAATAATGCAGTCGATGAATTACTCAAAAAAGAGTTTGATATTCTTCGTGAAAAAGGTGAAGCACATGCCTTAATGACAGAGTACGGACTCGATGCCGTACCTTTCAAAGACGACCGAATGGACGAATGGCGTGACTCACTCCGGCGTGGCATCCAATATCTTCACGAACCAACCAACCTGCTAATTTGCGGTGGAGTTGATGATGTGTGGGCTAGGCCTGACGGCGAGCTAATCATTGTTGACTACAAAGCCACATCAAAAAATGGTGAGGTCGAATGGGACGATAACGCCCAGCATCATAAGCAGTACAAGCGCCAAATGGAAATTTACCAGTGGTTATTCCGCAGGAACGGATTCAAGGTCTCAGATACTGGATATTTTGTATATGTGAACGGCCAAACAGAGCGCGACGGATTTCATGGCAAGCTCGAGTTTACTGCCAAATTATTACCTCACACCGGCGACGACTCATGGGTTGAACAGGCTATTATTGACGCCCGCAAATGCTTAATGAGTAAGACGATGCCAGAGTTTAGCCCGCTTTGCGAATTCTGCCAGTATAACCAAGCTATATCAGTGTTAAAAATTTATTAACTATCTTAAATTTTATTCTGGCTTGCAATCTAAAAAATATGAAATTCACTCGTAGATACATATTACTAAGTCGATAGGACACCGATGAAGCTCTATAAATATAGACCACTTACGACCTGTGAGGATTTCAGTAGGGCACAAGAGATATTGAATGGTGGTAAATTTTGGTGCACTAGCTTTTGCAATCTCAACGACCCTATGGAGGGGGTCTATTCATCCAATGATTTCAAGTCAGATCAAATTAAATCGCTGTACAAAAGTAAGGAAAGCTTCAGTATCTGTTCATTTTCCGAAGCATTTTCAGATCCAATTTTGTGGGCACACTATGCCGGCGGTTTTCGTGGCATAGTTATTGAAACTACAGTCAACCGAGAAAGTATTCAGCCAGCAGTAGTGAAAAAGATTAACTACGTTGAGACTATATTAGAAATTCAAAAAAAGGTTATCGATAGCAAGGTCCAAGATGGCGAAGAAATTGACAAGGTAGCGATATCAATTCTGACTACCAAGCTAGCGCATTGGAAACACGAGAAGGAACGTCGCTATCTGACAAGAGAAGGAAGTGGCTATCACGAGATCGGTAAAATAACCGGACTGTTTACTTGGTCAAACGACTCCGTCCAGAATTATGCAGATATAGTTCAGAGTTGCTCAGATCTGAGTGATTATCAAACCTACAGAGATTGTCTTATCACAATAGCAAACAATCAAAAGATAAGGCAGTATGTCGTTGGAATGAATAATAAAGGCAAAATAAAACGAATTAAACACGATAATCTGTGCTAAACTATACCTATGATCTGGAATAAACTTAATGCCCGAGCTATCCGAGCTTTGTTTAGCTTGGTCTTTATCTTGTCAGCTGGCATTATCATCTTCAGCAACAATATCAATTACGCTAGTTTGCTCTATCCGCCGATTCCCGATAGTCACTACCAAATGATCACCGATGCGGTGGATCACTGTCAGGTACCGCGCGAGATGCGCGGCTTTATCGCCTCGGTCGCCCGGGCCGAGAGCGGCTTTCGACCGGGGGCGGCCTCGGGGGCAGGGGCTGTCGGGGTAATGCAGCTCTTACGCGCCACTGGCTACGGCGTGGCGGTTAACTACGGCATCAGCGGCCTCAACGCCAGTACCTTTACGGACCCGGCAATTAGTTATAAGATGGGCACTTGCTATATCCATTACATTATGGGCAAATATAGCGGTGGTGCCGACAAGGCTCAATGGAATAATCCTGAGTATCTTAAGGCCGTCATGATCGGCTACAACGCCGGACCGGCCAAAGGTCAAAGCTATCTCAACGGTGGCAGTAGCTACCCTAGCTCATCGCTTGCTTACGCTAATAAGATCATCGGGTCGACTGCCGCCTATACCACCGACTTCGTCCAGTGGGAATTGCGTCAAGCCAGCGGCGAAGCAGCCACTCCAGATAGCGTCCGGGCTACCATCTGGCGCTACCTCATCGGCAGTCAACCATAATCGAATTCACATTATGACCGCAGCAGAAATCCGCCAACAATTCTTTCAGTTACTTGCCGAATCTGGTCATAGCCACTGGCCAGCCGCCCGTCTGTTACCCGAGGGCGATAACTCGGTTCTCTTTACCGTGGCCGGCATGCAACAGTTCAAAGATTACTACGCCAAACCAGCTTTGGCGCCACACTGTCGTCTGGCTACGGCTCAACCAGTCATTCGCACCATCGATATCGACGAGGTCGGGGACAACCGCCACCTGACCATCTTCGAGATGCTCGGCTACTTTTCTTTCGGCTATCGAGCCGACACCCCAGAGGCGCTCGACTCTAACACCCCCTATTTCAAAAAAACGGCTATTGAGCTAGCTTATAAATTCTTTTTCGAGCGACTAGGTATCGCCATCGAGCGGAGCTACGTCACCGTCTATCAGGGCAAAGAGGGTGTACCGGCTGACCACCAATCGGCTGCGATCTGGCAAGAGCTTGATTATCCAGCTGACCAGATTCGCTTCGAGGGCGAAGATAACTTTTGGGCCCTGGGGGTTGGTTCGCCTTGCGGACCTACCACCGAGATCTATGTTGACGGTATCGAGGTTGGCAACGTCGTCTTTAATCAATACCTCATGACTGGCGAGAATCAGCTCGAACCCTTAACCGAACTCGGCGTCGACACTGGCCTCGGCCTAGAACGCATCGCCTTGGTGATGCAACAGGCACCCGATGTCTACGCCACCGATCTACTAGCGCCTATCGTCGCCAAAATTATTGAGTTGGCAGAGTTAGCAAGCGAACCGACGCCCGATCAAGCGCTCAAGATCAGAATCATCGCCGATCACCTTAAAGCCAGCGCTTTCTTAATTAACGACGGCGTCCGCCCCAGTAATAAGGCCCAGGGTTACATCTTGCGCCGACTGCTCAGACGACTGGGTTTAGCGACCATTCAACTTGGCCTCTCGCCAAACGATCTGCTAGCCTGCCTTGAACCAATCTTGACTATCTATGCCGATACCGGCTCACTGGCTCTCGACTATGGCAACATCTGCCTGGTGATGACCGAGGAATTAAATCGCTTCAAAGTAGTTTTAGAACACGGTCAGGCAGAGCTGGAACAGATGCTCAAACAGACAGCCGAACCGAAGCTAACAACCGATCAGGTTTTTCAGCTCTTTGATACCTTTGGCCTACCCTATGAGGTAATTGAGTCGTTAGCTCAAGAGCGGGGAGTCTCTCTAGACAAGGCTGCATTCGAAAAGCGCTTTGCCGAGCACCAAGAGACGAGTCGACAAACAACCGGCGGAACCTTTGCCGGTGGCTTAGCCGATCACGAACCGACCACTATTTCTCATCATACGGCGCATCATCTGCTATTAGCCGCTTTGCAATCGCTACTCGGCGCTCAAACCAAGCAACGCGGCTCGAATGTCACGAGTGAGCGACTACGGCTCGACTTTAACGTTGATCATAAACTGACACCCGAGGAGCTTCAAGCGATCGAGGCCAAGGTGAACGGCTGGATCGAGGCTGACTTGCCAGTGACTCGCGCCGAGATGCCGAAGACAGAGGCCGAGAAGCTCGGTGCCCAGGCCGAATTTGGGGCTAAATACGGCGAAACGGTCAGCGTCTATACCGTTGGCGACTTCGAGCAACCGATCAGTCGCGAGTTTTGCGGCGGCCCTCACGTCGCCAGTACCGGTCAATTAGCCGAGTTTGGCCGCTTTAAGATCCTGAAAGAAGAGGCCAGTAGCGCCGGGATCCGTCGGATCAAGGCAAAACTAGTCAAATTAGCCTAATTTCGGCTTGACGCCAGGCCTTAAATCTGTTAATCTAGTTGACCGTGTCGAACTACTCCGGCACTCGCTAACTTTTAATCAGATTTGAGTTAAAACTATGAAACAATTTATCACTGTCTCTGGGGCGCGAGTTCATAATCTCAAAAATATTACCCTCAAGATACCTAAAAATCAGCTGACGGTTATTACCGGTCTTTCTGGCTCGGGTAAGTCTTCCTTGGCCTTTGACACTATCTATGCCGAGGGTCAGCGTCGTTATGTTGAGTCTCTGTCGAGCTACGCCCGACAGTTCTTAGGCGTTCTAGAAAAGCCTGATGTTGACTTTATCGAGGGTCTCTCGCCGGCTATCTCGATCGATCAAAAATCGGCGGCCCGTTCGCCTCGCTCCACCGTTGGCACGATGAGCGAGATCTATGATTATCTACGTTTACTCTACGCCAAAGTCGGGACAGTTTTCTGTCCGGTCTGTCACTCTGAGGTCAAGCGCGAGCGCAAACCGATTCGCCACAAGAACAAAACTACCGGCCAGACCAAACTCGAGTATGTTTATCAGTGCGGCCAGTGCCAGCACGAGTTTCCTGAGATTACGATGAGCTCTTTTTCCTTTAACTCACCGAGCGGCGCCTGTCCAACCTGTCACGGCTTGGGCGTTCGCCTAATTATTGATCCCGAACTAGTTTTGCCGAACCCTAACCTCACCCTTGACGAGGGTGCAATCCGACCCTGGTCGCGCCTGACTAGCCAGGCTAGCTGGTACACTAAAGTCCTCAATCAGCTCAGTTTACACCACCAAATCAACCTCAAAACTCCGGTCAAAGAGCTGACTCCAGAGCAAATCAAGTCCGTGCTTTATGGCGTGGTTTCAAACGCCGCCGAAAGCGACAAGGCCAACGGTTTTGAAGGTGTCATCCCGAATCTCGAACGCAAATATCACGAAACCGACTCGGAGTATGTTCGAACAGAGATCGGCAAATATATGGTCGAACGCACCTGCGAGAGCTGTCAGGGACAGCGACTGCGGGCCGAAGTCCTTGGTATCACCATTGACGGTCAATCGATCGCGCAGGTTAGCGGCCTGACGATTAGCGAGGCCGAAGCCTTTTTTGCCAAACTGACTTTTGCCGAAGCACTCGGGCCAATCGTTGAGCCGTTGCTACGCGAGATTAAGGCTCGTTTGGGCTACTTGATGCAAGTTGGACTCGACTATCTCACCCTCGATCGTAACGCCGACACCTTGGCTGGCGGCGAGGCCCAACGGATTCGCTTAGCCACCCAGCTCGGCTCGGCCCTGACTGGCGTGCTTTATATTCTTGACGAGCCCTCGATTGGTTTGCATCCGCGCGATCAAGACAA
Source organism: uncultured Candidatus Saccharibacteria bacterium (assembly GCA_964592905.1). Classification (GTDB taxonomy): domain Bacteria; phylum Patescibacteriota; class UBA1384; order CAYGGE01; family CAYGGE01; genus CAZQGJ01. The sequence goes on from CAZQGJ010000001.1 coordinate 23,072, forward strand.
ACTGATCAATACCATGAAGATGCTCAGAGACTTAGGCAATACGGTCATCGTCGTTGAACACGATGCCACCACGATGCTCGCCGCCGACTATCTAATCGATATCGGCCCAGGAGCAGGGGAGTTTGGCGGACGAGTCGTCGCTGCCGGTACTCCGGCTCAGGTTATGGCTAACTCGCGATCGCTCACCGGACGCTACTTAGCCGGTCTAATCAAGATCTCGACCGATCACCCTAAGCGTCAACCCGGGAGCGCTAAGATTCAGGTTCAGGGTGCCACCGAGTTTAACCTCAAAAATGTGACTGTTGATTTCCCGTTGCAGACCTTTATCTGCGTCAGCGGAGTCTCGGGGTCGGGTAAATCGACCTTAGTTGCCGATATTCTGGCCCGCGCTTTAGCCAAAAAGTTTCATCATGCCAGAGTCGAGCCGGGTAAGCATCGCGGCATTACCGGCCTTGAACATATCAACAAAGTCATCGCAATCGATCAATCGCCGATCGGTCGCACGCCTCGTTCCAATCCTGCCACCTATACCGGTGTCTTTACCCCGATTCGTCAGCTCTTTGCCGAAACGCCGTTGGCTCTCGAACGCCAATATGACGAGGGTCACTTTAGCTTTAACGTTAAGGGCGGCCGTTGCGAAGCCTGCCGCGGCGAGGGTGCAATCAAGATTGAGATGCATTTCCTACCCGATATCTATGTCAACTGTGAAGAGTGCGGCGGAACGCGCTTTAACCAAGAGGTACTCGATGTCCTCTATAAAGGCAAAAACATCGCCGATATCCTCAACTTTTCCGTCTCTCAGGCCCGCAAGTTCTTTAAAGATCAGCCGGCTATCGCCGAGAAACTAGCCGTCTTAGACGAGGTCGGTCTGTCGTATATGCGACTTGGTCAAGTCGCCACCTCACTCTCGGGCGGTGAGGCGCAACGGGTTAAACTTGCGACTGAACTATCGCGTCACGATACCGGCAGAACTCTCTATATTCTGGATGAGCCAACAAGTGGACTCCACTTTGCCGATATTCAGAAGCTTTTAGAAGTTTTGCAAGCTCTGGTGGATAAGGGTAATACGGTCTTAGTCATTGAACATAATCTCGATATTATTCGGGCCGCCGACTGGGTCATCGATATGGGCCCCGATGGTGGCAGCGGTGGGGGACAGGTAGTGGCCGTCGGTACACCTGAAACGATTGCGAACGAGCCTCAGTCGTTGACCGGTCGTTACCTTAAACCGTTACTTTAATAAATATGGCCTATTCGCCGATCGATCGCCGACAGGAAGAACGATGGGCAAAGTCGGGTCAGTTAGTCATCGGTTTAGACGAGGTTGGCCGAGGGGCCTGGGCCGGCCCTTTGATGGTAGGAGCCTGGCTTTACCCGATAGCGATCGAGCCGGCAAGTTTTTTGACTACTCCCTTAGCCAATCGGTTGACCGATTCGAAGCTACTGACGCCCCGATTGCGGGCGACTCTGGCCCCAGAGCTAGAGCAGAGCAGTCGGTTTGCGGTGGCCAGCCAGTCAGCTACGTCGATTGATCAAGTTGGCTTGACTCAGGCTCTGCGACTAGCTTATCTTGAGGCCGCTTTGAGTATTACCAAGGAGTTAAAGGTCGAGCCAAGCCAGGTGATCTGGTTACTAGACGGTAAGACAAACTTTTTACCTCTCGAGTGGCCGCTTGTCAGCCTGACCGTCAAGGGTGACCAACGCTGGTTTGCGATTGCCGCCGCCTCGGTTATCGCCAAAGTTCGCCGGGATGAACTGATGACGAGGCTCGCAGGCAAGCTACCCGGTTACGGCTTCGAGAAGCACAAGGGCTACGGCACAACCGAACATCGCCTAGCCATTCAGCGATTAGGACTAACTACCGAACATCGCCAGAGCTATCAACTTGGTTTATAACCAATATTTTGCTATATTAGCCGAACTGTAGCCAGAGAGTAACGGAGGCTTATGAAATTACTGAATAACTCTACTTACGCCGTCATCGTAGCCGGCGGATCAGGCACCCGATTATGGCCGATGAGTCGCAAAGATCTACCTAAGCAGATGCAAAAATTCATCAGTGATAAAACGTTGATCGACGAAACATATCAGCGCCTGGTCGGCGTCTTTCACCAACAGAATATCTACGTAGCTACCACCGCTAACTATAAAGACAAGATTCAAGAGCTACTGCCAGATATAGACTCTAAGAATATCATCGTCGAACCCGAAGCGCGTGGCACCACGGCCGCCTTTGCCCTCTTTTCAGCGACTATTGCCGCCAAGGATCCCGAGGCGATCATCTTTAGCTTAGCCTCGGATCACGCGGTGACCGATATCGAAAAGTTTCAAACTACGATTCGACATGCGGTGGCCGAGATTGAAGAGCACCCAAAACAGATCGCCATCGTCGGTATCAAACCGACTCGAGCCGATACCGGCTTGGGTTATATCAAGATCGGGAAGACGATTAATTCTGACCACAACTGCTATCAGGTCGAGAAATTTGTCGAAAAGCCTTCACACGAGGTGGCTAAGGTTTATTACGAAAGCGGCGAGTATCTCTGGAATACCGCTTATTACTGCTACAAGGCTAAAACTCTTCTGGCCGCTTACGCTGATGCCGACCCTAAAATTACCGACTCGGTCAAAGCCTATCTGAAATCTGGCGACAAAGCGGACTTTCAGGCTATACCGAATACGGCTCATGAGATCGAGATTATCAACAGCCAAAAGTTCCCGATCTTGGGTATCGCTGCCGATTTTGACTGGTCCGATATCGGTAACTGGCAGGCCTTACACTCTTTACTTAAGTCTCTGACTGGTAAGGATTTAATTGAGAGTAGCTCTAGCCATATTGACATTAACTCCAGCAACTGTTTAATTATGGCTCAAGAGGATAAGCTAATCGCTACTGTCGGCCTCAATAATATCGTGGTCGTGGAAACGCCCGATGTTTTGCTAGTGATGAACAAAGAACAGCCACAAGAGATTAAAGAATTACTGAATATAATCAAAGCTAAGGGCTTGGAGAGATATCTATGAACGAAACTACATCATACTTTTTACCTGGGGCCAGAGAGCGACTGTTGGCCGACGAGCGAAAGATTGTTCACATTGTGACGATCGCCACAAAGCCAGATATTATTAAACAGGCGCCGATCTACCAGGAGTTGGTGCGACGCGGCGAACTGGTCATTCTCTGTCATACCGGACAGCATCATGATTTTCGCTATAGCGGCGGCATGGAAGAGGAGTTTGGCCTGACAGTGAGCGTCATGCTGGCCATTAACGGCAGTCTGCACCAAAAGATCGCCCAGATGATCGAGCGGTTCGGTCAGGTCCTCGAGGAGCTCAAAACGGCTGGCAAGGTTGCCATTCCGTATATTCATGGTGATACCAGTACGGCAATGGCGATTGGTCTGTCGAGTTACATGCACCAGGTTGCCTGTGTTCATGTCGAGGCCGGCATTCGCACCCTCACCCTCAAAGCCGATGTTTATAAGCGACATTACGCTGATTTTTTGGCCGGGCGGTTTGATTTTGCCAGTTATTATGCCGATAGTCAGATCGACACCAACTATGAGCGGGGGAGTATGGAGCCGTTCCCAGAGCAGTTCAATACTCGAGTTGCCGAGCCAGCCACCGGTGTCTACGCCGCTCCAGTCGAGATCGATGCCGAGTTCCTCCGCCAAGAGGGCTTTAGCGCCGATCGGATTGTCGTCACCGGCAATAGCGTCGCCGATGCGACCGCCTTGGCCATTGCTGATAGTGAACAATCGACAATCTTAGAGAAGTATCCCCAGTTGGCCAACGGCAAGTTTATTCGTTTTTGTATCCATCGACGGGAAAATACTGGCAACCGTCGCCGTTTTATGATTATCTTCGAGGCGATGGCCAAGTTGATCGAGAGCGGTCACTCCGTTCTCTTAATCTCGCTCTTTGGTACCGAACAGGCGATCGATAACTACGGTTTACGGCCTCGACTTGAACAGTTGGTCAAAGATTACCCCGAAAGCTTTATTTACTCTGATGTTTGGCCATACTATCGCGACGTCATCGCTGCCATGCGCCTAGCCGCCTTGGTCGCCACTGACTCTGGCTCGATGCAAGAGGAGATGAATATTTTAGGCATTCCTTGCGTCACGCTACGCTTTGGCTCGGACAGAGGCGAGACCTTTATTGCCGGCTGTAATGTGGCCGCCCCGCCAGTCGATACCGATTGGATCGTAGCGATTATCGAGGGCGCTCTAGCCACGCCGGCCTTGGCAAAACGGCCTAATCTCTATGGCGAGAACGTTTCGGCCAAGATCGTTGATTTGGTTCTGTCTAAATTGACGCCAGGCTCAACTGCTGGGCTATTTCAGACGGAAGAGGACCGACTCGACTGGCCGCAACCAACAACCGCTCAATAACGGTCAAAAACGTTCAATCAGTAGCCAGACGAGTTTAAAGACCGGGCCTAGAACAAGGAGAGTCATGCAGCAGTTTTTACCAACAGTCGAGTATCTCAATCTGCCTACTTGGGCCAAAGCCAGTTCGGACAAAGAGTCGGCTAAAGCTAAGATTATCTCAGAGCTTCGCCAGAATCCACCCTCTTTTTTAAGCGGACAGGCCGATGTAGCTGAATTAACCCGCGAGCTAGCCGAGTATAGCTCCGTCAAAAATCTGATCTTAATCGGTAACGGCGGCTCTGTCTGGAGCTTTATGGCCTTTGCCAAAGCTTTGTTGCCACTGGCCACCCTCAAACAAGTCTACGCCTTGACCGATATGGAGCCGGGCTATCTGCAAGAGGTGATGGGGGAGTGTCCTGTCGAATCTAGTTTAGTGGTGGTTGTGTCTAAATCTGGCTCAACGATTGGAGTGATTGAAAATCTGATTGCTTTGAGCCAATATCAGAAACTGTTCGTAACTGACCCCAGTAGTCCGATCGGACAGTTAGCCGAGTACTATCAGGCAGCGCTAATCGAACATCCAGTAGTCGGTGGTCGCTACACGGCTTTTACCAATTCGGCCGCCGTGCCTAGCTTGGTCATGGGACTAGAGTTTGAAAAGATCTTAGCCGGCGGACGCTTAGCATATCAGGAGTACGGCGTAGATAGTTTGACAGAGCCAGAGCCAGAAGGTAATGCGGCTTTTGAGTTGGCCTGGATCATCTATCAAGCGGAACTCAATGGCTTGACCGAAATATTTGCCCCGATTTATTCTAATTATTACGAGACTTTCGCCCTGGTACTGACGCAGTTAATTCACGAGTCGTTTGGCAAGGCCGGACAGGGTCCGACTATCTTGGCAGTCAAGGCGCCTGAAAGTCAACATCACACCAATCAGCGCTACTTTGGTGGTCGGGCTAATATGTTCGGCCTGTTTATTGTGGCCGAAGGTCAGACAGAGAGCTCTCTAAAAAGAGATATTAAGTTGGAAGTTCCCAGTGAAATCGCTGATATCGAGTGCCGTGGAGTCAAGCTAGGACAGTTTGACGGCCTGAATCTTAGCCAGAGCTTCGCCGCCGAATCGGCTGGCACGATCGGGGATGCGATGAGCAAAAATAAACCGGCAGCCGTGGTGCGGTTACCGGCGGTTAATCCAGAGGCAGTCGGAGCTTGGATGGGCTTCTTGCACTACTTTACAGTTTACTCCAGTCTACTGCGTGGTGTCGACCCTTACGACCAGCCACAGGTCGAGGATAGTAAGGCCATCTCGGTTAAACTTCGACTTGAGACCATGCAGTAGTTAGTTATCTCAAAATAAACTGGTCGCAATGAGCCATCTTGATTTTTCAGGTCAGATGCCCTAAAATCAGGGCATGGGCCATTAGCTTAGCTGGTAGAGCGCATCCATGGCATGGATGAGGTCAGCGGTTCGAATCCGCTATGGTCCACCAAAAAGTCATCACTTCGCGTGGTGATTTTTTGTTTTTGTTTGTAATGCAAAAATAGGATTCGAACACGAAGGGGGTCGGGGAAACAGTTGTTTCCCCGCTCGGGGTGACAGCGAATTCGAGCTAGCGAGAATGAGCGCCAGAGGGCGGAAGCCCTATGGAGAGAAGCGAAGCGACGACGTTCGAATCCGCTATGGTCCACCATTTCTCACTTTGAGATCACCATCGAGACGACGGAATGGTTCCGTCAGACTAAATTCAACCTTTTTACCGGCTAATGAGCAGTTAGATACCACGTTTGTGAGGAACTCTCTCTGGAGAGCCGGTATCGAACTTAACTCAGATAACAATTCTCCGGCCTCACTCAAAAGTCGGTACAAATGATCGGTCGTTAAATTAGGTAATAGTTCAGTGCTTTCCACGGCTAGCTTCTCTAGTTGGCTTTTTTTGAGTGTAAGTTTGTTTTCCGCGTCCGTCAATACTAACTTCATGACCTCTTCTGAAATCTCACCCCGTCGGCGCATCTGGACCGTATCTTTAATTTCAATTTGTAAGTTTTCCACAGCCTTTTCCATTTCCTCCCGATCTCTGGCCGCTGTTCGAAGGTTATTTGAACGGTTAGCATTCATTTGCTCTAAAGATTTAGCAATTTCCCACTTGTAAACTCGAAACTTGGTAAAGCCTTTCTTAAACTGCTTAAAGACTAATGTTTGCGAGATGCTATTGCCTGGGCACGTTTCCGGTCCCTTGCCTTTGGTGCAGCGTAAATAGACGCCGTAAAGTTCTTCACGCTTCCTGACCCAAGAGGGGGAGATAGAACAATCACAATAAGCGCAGCGAATAACACCAGTTAAACCAAAGACCTTTTTCTCAAGCCGACTTTTGCGTTTATTGACGTTCTGGCACTTATACCAGGTCTCCTCATCAACAATTGGCTCGTAGTTGTGTCGCTTCAAGGTGCCATCCGGCATCGTGAAATAGCCCATGTAGAAAGGATTGCGGAAAGCATGATCTAAGACACTTTGCGTAATTGGCCGAGCGAGCTTTGAATTAGTCGTTAGCCCTCGATCTCGCATGATTCTAGCGCATTCTCGTAAGGTATATTGCCCCGTGGCACGCAGTTTAAAGGCCTCAAGCATCTGCGGACCCCGAACGGGGTCTTTCAGAATATCTTTCTTACCGCCAATGGTAATATGCATATAGCCAACACCAGCTTTTGACCAATAGCGGCCTTGCTCGCGCATTAGGTTCTGGTAGCGTTTTTGGTTATCCCTGGAAGCGGCAGAGTAGTAATACCCATCAGAAAGCCCTGAGAGTAATTGGCGTTCAATCGCCGCTGGAGAATCTTTAGAGACAATCAGCCAGTCAGAAAGGAAGTGAAGCTCAAGTTTGCCGGCTTTGACCATGTAGACAATGTCGAGGACATCCTCATTGAACCCTCGGCCAAGGCGATCAATCTTGTCAGCACAAAGGGCGACGCATTTACCGCGAGTGACTCGTTTTAATTCACTGACGAGTTCATGAAATTTCTTTCTCGTGCGCTTAAAGGCCGATTCCTCAATGGGGACTTCCCGCAGTACGGTAAAGCCCTTTTTCTGGCAATAGTCACGCAAAGGGTTGAGCTGGGCATCGTTTTCCTGCTCTTTGGTGGAGACTCTTGCTAAAATATAGGCGTCAGTTGGTTTATCCATTTACTCCCCTCGGTTTGAGACCGAACATAAGCTGTAAGTCCAGTATACCGTCTCTTACCGCTTCGGCAAGGTAATGTCAAGTCCTTACTAATAAAAAAGGAGACGGACCGTTACCAGTCTATCTCCCTATTGCAACTGCGCTGTGTTGTGGCTCTACGATGCGCTTCGGCGACCAGACTCAAGAACTTCCTTCATCTCCGCTTGAGCTTTCTCACTGAGTCCTACAGTGCTCCATGTGTCGGTTGACCGAAGACCAAGTTCCGAAAGCTCGCGGCGTAACGCATCGCCTTTGGACAATGGGAATTCTTGGCCACCAATCTCGACCTTTGCATCTCGGTTCTTGTAGTGACTAAGGAGGCCATCGACGCCACCTTCGTTCACTAAGCGGACGAACTCCTGTATGTTCATATCGCGCATTACTTCACCTTGGTTGCCCTGTGAGCCCTGCTCTATCGACATTTGAACTCCTTTCGAGTTGGCCATTATGTCTAATAATATACCACAAGAGTAGCAGGTTACAATAAGGCATTAAGAGTTAGGCGATAAGTGTCCTGTCAACCCCTTGCATTGGGGATTATTTGGTGGTAGGATCAGGGTACAACAGAATAAAAGAGACAGTAATTTAAACGGTTAATTCCGTAGCATATCAAGTCGCAAACAGCGGCTTTTTTTGTGCATTCACGCTAGTTTCGGAAACCGTAGGTTGCCCCTCGACCTACGGCCCCCAAAGCTAAGGTGGAGGGACCATGGTCCGCAAATACCGTAATCGTTCCTGTGAATTTCAAGGTGTAAAGTACGACTCTCTCAAAGAGGGGAATTACGCTTTGCATTTGCATTATGAGCAAATGGCCAGAGAGATTCAACGCTGGGAACCCAAACCCAAGTATCGACTAGTCGTTAACGGTGCTCCAATCTGTACCATAGTTCCAGATTTTCTCGTAGTGACGCGAGACGGCAAAACCGAAGTTCATGAAATTAAGAGCAAACCAACTATGACGCCAGTTTGGCGACTCAAGAAAAAACTCTTTGAGGTGCTCTATCCAGACATAATCTACCGGGTGATTGTATGAGTGAGACTAGAAACGAAATGAGGAAAGTAAGCGAGCTCATCTTTGCCGAATACAATCCTCGGCAAATTAATAAACATGACTTTCACAAACTGGTCCAATCGATTGAGGAATTCGGCTTTGTTGAGCCGGTCGTAATCAATACAGACAACACCATCATTGGCGGCCACATGCGAGTCAGAGCCGCCCAAGAACTCAAACTGACTGAGATTCCGGTTATCGTCGTTGACCTACCCAAAGCCAAAGAGAAAGCCCTTAATTTAGCCTTAAACCGTATCCACGGTGAATGGGACGAGCAGAAACTAGCTGAGATCCTCTTTGAGCTTGAAGACTTACCAGAGCTGCAGCTAACTGGCTTTACTGACTCTGAAATATCCAAGACTCTCGACACGGTTCGGGCCTCAAAAGAGGATTAATTCGATGCGGTTAAGGAATACGAAAATATTACTGACCCAGTAGCTAAGGAAGGTGATCTCTACCAACTGGGAGAGCACCGACTGCTTTGTGGCGATGCCACTAATCCAGATAATTGGAATAGGCTCATGGCTAACGACGAAGCTCAGCTCATCTTTACCGATCCGCCCTACAATGTCGACTACCACTCACCAGGCGGTATGAGCTACAACTCCACCAAATTCGGTGGCTCAGGAGGCCCAATCTTTAACGACAATAAGTCAGATGAAGACTGCATTGCCTTTTATACTGAGGTTCTGAAAAATCTCTACGAGCAAACCAGAGATGATGCAGCGATTTACTGGTGGTTTGCTAATAAGAATAACCACTTGAATCGTTATGCCTTTGATAATACCGGCTGGCATATGTCTCAAATCGTCATTTGGCTCAAAAACTCCTTTGTCTTCTCGCCTGGTCAAGACTACCACCGGGTGTATGAACCCTGCATGCTGGGCTGGAAAAAAGGCAATAGCCACTACATCAACCGTAAATATACCAACCTCTCCGATGTCTTTAACCTTAACTACGCTGAATTTGAGGAAATGATTGATGTTTGGTACCAACGACGGGATGCAACAGCGACCTATATCCATCCAACCCAAAAGCCGGTCCGACTCGCAGAACGGGCGTTAAAGAAACACAGCAAGATTGGCGACATTGTAATTGACGCCTTTGGTGGCTCAGTCTCGACCTTAATTGCATGCGAAACTATGAAACGCCAAGCAAGATTGATGGAACTCGATCCGAAATACGTCGATGTGATTATCAAGCGCTGGGAGCAACTAACTGGCGATAAGGCAGTGAAATTATGAAGTATTCGAGCGAAAAAACTGATGAAATTTGTAAATACCTCGAAACTGGCATGAGCCGTGAGGATTCTTGGACTTTAGCAGATATAAACAAAGACACTTTTTATGATTGGATGAAGAAAAAATCCGACTTTTCCGACTCTATAAAGGACCTCCTCCCCGGACGTTAGTCCGGGGAGGAGGTCCTTTGTTTGTAATATTAAGAGAACACCACCATCGAAACAGCACCGTTAAACGGTTGTTTTTTGTTTCTGTCGCTGGGTGTATAGTAGAGTCATGGAGTCTAAGCCTCACTTTTTGCGCGACATGAGTAAAGAGCAGAGCCCAGATGAGCGATCACTAGTCGCGGCTGAGATTAAAGGTATACGTAACGAGTATTTTCAACGTAGAGAAAGAGAAGCATCACTCGACGCGGAAGCGCAACAACTTGCCGACCGAATTAAAACTCTCAACTCATCAGGCATGAAAAAAATATGGAATTACTTTAGACTACGTGCATTACGCCAAGATCTCGAAACCACTCAAAATGCTTTGACGTCGAGTCAAGAAATATCTGATGAAAGAGTTGAAGCGAAGACCTTACTCGATAATTTTTATCAACGACAGCAAAAGATGTGGGCGGAGTTACCGTATACGCCAGAACAAATTAAGCCATATTTTACCGAAGAATATCTTTCTAAGTTAAGCCTGGAAGAGTACGGCATGCTACTGCAACGGGTACCGTGTGAAATGACCACTCACGTAACAAGACAGGGTATTCGAGATCATGCTAAGGGCGACCACATTTTAGGGCTCGATCAATACCATGACGGTTTTGTACAAGTTCTCAAGGATGGTCGGCTAAAGGCTGGTCTAACCCACGAGATCATGCAAGAAGGAAAACAAGAGGCCTTGGCACATTATTTTAAACGTAAGGCTGAGCTGATAATGAATCGCTGGCCTCAAGAAGGTAAGTCACTCAAAGACGAAGCCTACATCATACTCAAAACATTGCTTGAGTGGGGAGGCATACAAGATCATACAGCCGTTCATTTGGGACAAGGCGTAGTGCTCGATGATTTCTACGGTGGTGAAGCTGGCAATGAGATCTTTCTGGCTTATCCTCATATGCATTTGGCTGCCGAATATCAGCTGAAACCCACCCTTCACAATAATATTGATTTCCATAACGATATTTGGGTTTGGACCAGAGAGAACAATGGTCTCAGTGTCAACGCGGGACTAGTCTTTATTCCTGAACGTACTCAAGTTGATCCTGAGACAGGCTCTAAATACGCCCTTGATCGTGAAAGAAAACCGATACCCGATCAGACGATGATCGATGCTTTAGCGGATTCACTGTCTAGAATCGATCTACCGGCTTTTATTAAATTAGGTTTTAAATGTTATAACAGTATATCTCGTAATATGAATGAACTCCATGACTACATGAACGCAAATCAAGTTGATGATCGTTTCCATGGGTGGCTAGACCATATTGGCATGATTAGCAATCTGCACCACATTATGATGTGGGTTGGCAAAAATCAAACGCCTCAGCAACAAGCAGTAGCCGTTGCTACTCAACTACTTAAAGATGAGGGACTATATTATCTCAGAGCTAGCGAAACAGTATCGGCGCGTGAGTATTGGGAACAATACTTCGCCCAACATCCAGAACAACGCCCCTCAAAAATTGTTTACTACGAAGAACACAGTCCGACACAAGCATTGCATACCTGGCTCGAAGATAATGGTATTAACCAGTATGCTCGGACTCAAAAACCTAAGGCGATGGATACTTTTCCAGAAAGTTCACCTTGGGATAGAGAAGAAAATCGGTTGGTTTATGGCGAAAAGGAAGTCGAAGACTTTCGCATACTTGCCGAACAGGCGATTGAAAACTATCTCTAGGAACACATTAGCATCTAGCTAACAGTGCAGTGCGTCGCATGGTTACCTTTATAGTCCATTCTGAATTTGAACCCTGAATGAGTTCTTTTGCGTTACAGATGGATTGTCATTCTTAATGAAAAGTGCTATTATCGGTTATTCTCTTTACTGTGCGGCCATCCGTAAAGGTTCGCTCAGAGAGAGACGTTCGCCGACGTATCGGCCAAGTCGGGAAAAGCCGATACAGAGGTCAGGGAAATGCCTTCAGAGATTACCCGCCCGTTAGACGAGGGGGTGGAACTCAGCTTGCGCGAGTATTTGCTTCGTGTCATATATGTCACTGGTTTCCTCAAGCCATACGGGCTTGAGAACCCAGACATGCCGTTGCCTGAGGTGCTCGTCCCTGACACCAGTCACTTCGACAGGCGAATCGCCACCATCGCTAAGGAACTGGAGCGTCTTCGAGCTCTAAAGCCAAAGGAGGCGGAGCAGGAGGCCATCACGCAGCACGCTGCTCAGGTGGCTGAGCAGGCCCAGATGAACGAACGCGAGGCCGCCAGACTGCAACTGTACCAGCATATGATCGCTATGGTTGATGCCTGGCAGCCACCCGCCGGAGCGCAATTCGCAAGCTTCAAGGAGATAGCCAAGGGACTACTCACCCAGGATATCGAGCCCACAGAGGCTCCCGAAATCCCCAAGAAGCAATCGGGTTCAGAATGGCGCAACGGGCGAATCGCTCTTCTTGAACACCAGTTGGCCTTCTGCCAGAGGAAGCGCATCGAGCTACTTGAACAGGCCCAGCGAGACACAGCATTGCTTCAGGCGCTCATCAAGAGCACCAACGAGGAGATTGCTCCCATCACATCATAGCCGTTAGCCAAGAATGGTGAAACGGAGAGGGCACATGACAGAATATCGTCGTGTGACCCTCACCCAAGAGTTTATTTATAAAAATTGATTCTTGTGGTGAGTGCTTAGTTTGAACCCCGCTACGGTCCACTAAAAGTCATAACTAGTTGGTTAGCGGTAAGTTCAAGAATTTAATGCGCCACTTTCTTGTATTCCTGTAACAACTCGTTC
>CAZQGJ010000002.1:0-26573 GCA_964592905.1 uncultured Candidatus Saccharibacteria bacterium
TCAGTGAGTTTCTCGATTCCTTAAATCCGCGTGAGCAGAAGATTCTCAAGATGCGTTTCGGACTCGAAGATGGCCGCACCCGCACTCTCGAAGAGGTTGGCAAAGAGTTTGGCGTCACCCGAGAACGTATTCGTCAGATCGAGGCCAAGGCCTTGCAACGCCTCAAGAAACACGACCAGGCCGATCGTCTGCGCGATTACTTGAAATAAGTCTTGGTATCGTCAAGAAAATTATAAGGGAGCGTTCTCGGAACGCTCCCTTATGTGCTGTCGACCTAGTCGGATAAGCTAGTCTCCCTGGCTCTGGCTAGTCTCCCTGGCTCTGGCTAGTCGTTGTTACGCAGTATCTCGACCTAGAAAGGCATTGACCAAAACGCCGATAACAACGCAGCCGATGGCTACGATTGCCAACTCTTGATCGAGCTGGAAATCTGGATGGCTCCTTAACCAGATGTAAGCGAAGCCAAGTACTGCGGCAAGACTAACGGCGATTAGCCATCGCCTCAGTCTTTTTCGTATCCTACGAGGTAATTGCAACTTTCGGTTCAACCCTCCCCAAAACAGTGTGCAGATGCCTTAGATCTTGCCTTAAAACTCGCTAAAAGTCAACCGTTCGACCGGTGGCTATCGCTTATCGATCGACCTGTCTAAATGTCCAGTATTTATTAGCAAAGAAATTCCAAATCCAAGCGACTAATGAAGCGACAATCTTGGCGAGGTTATGATGCCAATCTAATTGTTCGTAGCCGATGTAAAAAATGATAAAATTAATCAGTAACCCGCCGCTAGAAACGATCAGAAATTCAACCCATTGCCTGGACATGGATTTTGAGTTAACAGCTTTAAAAGTAAATATTCGATTTAAATACCAGTTGGAACTAGCCGCAATAATTAATGAAATTGTCGCTGCTGCATAAATCGGCAATCTAAACCAAATAAATAGATTTAACAAGGTGAAATCGATCACAAAGCCAGAGGCTCCAACTAGAGAATATTTGAAAAACTCTAGGTACTTAGATGTAAATCTATTCATCGCTCAATCGCCTTTAGGATCGTTATGAACTTATCTTTATCGTATGGAGTGACGCTTCGAGTAGCTTCGTCCCAGGTGTAGGCGTAAATTGGTACGTCCGGTCTTTCGAGATGAGCAGCCGTTAGAGAGGTTACATCAGGAAAGTACTTCAGTTCTCCTGGCGAGTAATAGGCCTCGAAATTATTATGACCTAGAAAAATTCCGCGAATCGGTCCATGAGGCTCTATTTTATCATTGCGTGCCTCGGTGAAAAATTTAACCTTTCCGTCTCGTGGTATCAAGGCCAAGATCTGTTCAATATATCGACGATTAGAAAGAGAAAATTTTTGCGTAAAGTTAGTGTGAGCGTTCCAACTCGATCGTCCAAGCCAGAGTACAAGCCCCGCTGTTATTAGGCCTCTGAAGAATATTGATAATGGCTTGAAGATTTTTGGCCAGCGTATGACTAGCGCATTTTCGGTGATTTTATCTAGTCCGATAGCCAAGAGCATGGCGAGGCCAATGGCCGAAGTTTGAAGATAACGCGAACCAGGCATATACTCTAAATCGCTTACAAACCAAGTATCTATCTTATCGATCGCTTGAGGCAGTTGAGGTCCGCTGATCATGCTGGGCAAAAAAAGAATAATCAACCAACCCCAGGCTAGCCAGGCTAATTTTGAACGGCTATCGTCTCGGATTGTCAGTGTAATCGGCAGTAAAGTGATTATCCATAACAATATTGCGCCAATCGCTACCGTGGAAGTGCCTGCAAGCTTAAGATTACGAAACCACTCGTAGCTAATAAGGTAATGATTCATCTCTACATATAACTCTGCTGGTAATAATTGAGTTAAACTTGCCAAACTTCTACCTAAGAAAAGCATAGGCGTAAGCTGTTGATTGGCGCTGGCGTTATTAAGTTGTGTTTGGCTTTGTAAATAGAAAAATAGAGCTAGTAGTCCAAAGGGCAATAATCTTACAGCTATTCTTTTAAGTCTTGGCCAGCCCCAGCTTTTAAGCCGAATTAACTCGAACATTGCTATCGCTAGAGGCAAGATCGCTGCTCTGACTAACCCGATTTTTAATATATATGCGCCGATTAGTAAGCTTAACCAATAATAATAGGCGGGCAACGGCCTCTTATCTTCATTTTCTAAGAACTGCCAATAGTAATAAAGAGACATTAGTAAACCCAGCAAGATCCAACTGTTGCCCATAAAGACAAAAAACCATCTCGTGCCGTCTAGGTAGCTTGGCAATGTCAAATAGATAGCCGCTGTTGTCCAGCTGAGCCACGGTTTCTCTGTTAGCTTGTTAACAAGTATATATACGGTTATTCCAACTAGAGAATGTAGTACTAGGCTAGTGAAGACGAACGGCCCTACTTGCTCACCAAACCAACTTCTAACTAGGATGAAGGGAAAGAAATGATAATACTGACCATAAGTAGCCAGGCTATCGTTAGCAGCATTATGGAAAGAAGAGAGCAGCCAGATATATTCTTCTATGTAAAAGAAATGGTCTCTCATCAGCCAGTGGGTGGTCAGGCTGATTGCAGTAAGACTAAGGCCGATGAACCATTGCAGCCGAGTGGGCCACTGCCAAGCCAGTCGTGCTCTTAGCAATAGAACTCCGAGGCCGCAGAGACCAGTGGCAATTAGTCCCTCGATTAGGTAAGCTTCTGTCATCGAGCCTGAATAGGTCAGTAAGAGCTTAAATAAAGCTCTATCATAATTTATCGATAAGAAGATTAAGGTTGTAATAATCAGAGTTAAGCTGGTGCGATCTCTGAATAAGCGCATTATTTACTCTTTTCTTCTTCTAGATAATCGCTGTCCTCGTTAATGTTCCAAAGGTCATAATTAGAGCCGTATTCATTTCTAGCTGCGTAGATACCGGAAAGTAAGGCGTGGTCCATATTGTTATATTTGAACATTCCCGCTCGTCCAATTAATGTCAGATTTTCAAATTTTAAAAGATAGTCTTTCATCACATTGAACGAATCTTCATAGCCTAAATAGTAGAGCGGATATGAATCGAGCTCTCTGATGACAAAACCTTCCGATACCTCGGTCGATTGAGCTAATTTCAATTGTTCTAACTCTTGAGTTGCAAACTTGACTAAATCTTCATCTTTCATTTTCCAAATCTCATCATCTCTGTAGCAAAAATATTCACAGGAAATAGCTATCAGGTCTGGGCCAGTTGTCATCGAGTGTGAGAATTGATTGTAATTACTAATTCTAGCCATCTTGACCTCAGGACTGTGGACATATATCCAGTTATCTGGAAATGGTTGCCGGTCCTTAATGATTAAATTGACGGTTATATGGTCACGATAACGCAAAGTCTTGGCTGCATCGATAACGGCTTTTTCGGGCAAAGGATTAAGGATCTTAATAAAGTCTGTGATAGGAATGCTTGATAATAATTTATCAATTTGAACCTTAACGATTTGGCCTTTGTGTAGTAATTCTATAGAATTAATTTTTTGACCTGTATGATTGATGCGTTGGCAACGATGCTCTAAATAAATCTTACTACCAGATTCGACTAAATTATTGGCCATAGTTTCATACATCATACCGGCCCCTTTGGTCGGATAACGAAATTCACTAATCAGGCTGCGAACCTTGGCTCGCTTTGGCATTAGGGCGTTAGTGATTACTTCGGTGAGATTCAAGCCTTTTATTCTTTGTGCGGCCCAGCGAGCATCGATTTCATGACATGGCACCCCCCATACCTTCTCGGTGTATGTCTTGAAAAAAGTTCGGTAGAGTTTTTTCCCGAATTTTTGCGAAATCCAATCCTCGAATGAGATGGCTTTTTTCTTTGGTGCGATCATTGCCCAAAAGTAACTAAGCAACATTAGGCCGGTTTCGAATAGACCGAGATTCTTTAATACATTGCCAGCCTTTATCGGATAGTCAAAGAAACGATTGCGATAATATATTCTGGTTAATCTTGGAACATGCAAAAAGTCAGTCCCTAGCGTTTCCTCCCAAAGTTTTAAAACCGTTTTATCTTTGGTATAGAAGCGGTGCGGACCAACATCGAATAAGTTACCTTTGAACTTGATCGTCCTCGCCAGTCCCCCAATGATTTTGTGTGTATCGAATATGGTGACGGGTTGCTGATGTTTCGAAAATTCATATCCAGCCCCAAGGCCAGAGGGGCCAGCGCCAAGAATTACAATATTAACCGGAGATTTTTTCATCGTTCCTTTCAGTCTTGAGAGCTGTAAAGCTTGATCAGCACGGGCATGAATTTAGCTAGAGAATAATTTTTGGCTATCTCTAAACCATTAACTCTGAATTGCTGAGCTAAATTAGAGTTTATCACTATCTCTGTAGAGGCGCGAGCTAAAACTTCCGTTTGATTAAACGGTACGGCAATGCCTGCTTTTCCGAGCACATAGCCAGCTTGATTGCGTTTATTGGCTTGAATCAACTCGCTACTGGCTCCGGTTGGGCCAACGATGACCGGCGTACCCTGTCCCATGGCTTCGAGGGTGACAATGCCAAATGACTCGGTACGACTAGGCACGACAAGGGCTCGCGCACCGGCGATCGCCGATCGTTTAAGTTCTCCCTCGAGGTAGTCTAGATTGAGGACATAATCAGGGAGAGATTGTTGTTGCCAGGCGATGGTGGCTAAGCCGGCTGCTACTAAAGTACAGTTCGGTATACGCTGTCGAATGATCGGCATTGCATTTAACAAGGTTAATAAGCCTTTGTCGAAGGCTTTGGTGCCCAGGAACAACAAGTAGGGTTTATCTCTTAAAGCTGGATATTTAGCTAAAAAGGTTTCTGCAGGTGTTTCTGTTAGCTCAGTTGATGATAGGTAGCTAGCTGGCACGACAGTTAGCTTTGTTGGCTCTATGCCCATTTTAATTAACTCTGTCAGTTCGTAATTAGTAAAACAGGCCACTTTATATGCCTGATTAAGCACTCGAGCGATTAAGGAATTTGTGAATGATTCAATGCCAAAGTGCATCATTGGACTGATTATCAATTTTATCCGATGCTTCTGAGCAATCTTGGCTGTTTCCCATACATGAGCTAGGGGCATAGGGCCGGTATGGATAAAATCAGGCTTAGACTCTAAGATCGCTTGTTCTAGGCCCATGAAATGTGGACCGAAACTTAAGAATTTAAACTCAGGCCCAAGTATTTTGGCTAATCTTGGCCAAAATCTATCTACCAAGTAATAGAGAGAACCAATAGCCCAGTTAACAACCAGCCTCTTGATTGAGACCTCGTTAATCGATTCGGTTCGTGGCAATTTAACGATCCTGGGATCGTAGATGCCCCTGACAACCGCTGTGTCAGAAGTGATTACGGTCACCTTAAACTCTTTGGATCGAGCAAGGCATTCGGCATACCGAGCAATAACGGTCTCCGATCCTGTAAGTTGTGCCGGGAGATAGCGTTGAATGACGAAAGTGATATTCTGCATCGTATCTGTTACTCAGCTTGGAAAAGTTGTAGTTCGTTAATCACCCAGTTTGAGGATGTGGCCAAGGTGTCGGCTTGCTCAACCTTGAGGCGCTTTATGTTGCGACGACGGAAGAGGATCGACAGGTCAGGTTGGCTGGAGCCACCGGTGTGCATCGGCAATAGTTGGTACTCGCCATTTTCCTCGGCAAAATATAAGTTATATTTTTTAATATGATCATTCGGATTAGAAGTGAACATCTTGATGCCACTCAAGGAGTTAATCGTCTGTGGAAAGACTAATTCGATGTACTCACCTGCGTTATGGTAGCTAACCCATCGCGTGTCTAGCTTCTTGTCTGATAGATGAGCTTGTATAAACCCCGGTGCTGCGCCTCCGGGGAGGCTTGTGTTAATTATGGTGCCATCAGGTATTTCTATGGCTTTCCTAGGTTCAAACCGAGCTCCTAGCTGCTCTCGAACGCTAGATGTGCGATTCTCTACCTTGTGGTAGTCGTAATAAAAGGCATGTACATCGTCTATGCTGAACTCATGTCTTTGATAGGCGCGTTCCAGTTCGCCGTAATCTCTAAAATAGCCAAAGCCAGTCTGATCGTGGCGAATAAAGCCTTGACTGACCCAGTCCCAAAAGTCAATTTTTTGGAAGAACGGCCTAAAATCTAGCTCTTGATTCTGATAAAGTACCATCAAGCTGTAGCCAGGGCCAGAAAAAAAAGGAGCTAAATAGTAGGCCGAACCGTTATAACCGAAAACGCTCGATTCTAAGAGGATTACCTGGTTATTTTTAAAGACAGGTAATGCCTCTTTGATCGTTTTGAAGATTAAGCGTCGCTCTTTGGCATCGCTATAAGCTCGTTTCTGTCGGGCATTGGTGCCTGATAGATTTAGCCCCACTAATACAACCGCCAGGCCGATGGCTACAATCGGAATAATTTTCGAGCCCAAAGTCTTGAGCTGTCGGTTCTGCCAGAAATCACTGACAATCAGGGCAACTAACGGCCCTAATGCTAGTTGGCTGGCAAAGTAATAGCGTAGCTCTAAGACCTCGGGATTTTTACCAAAAATAATGTAGCTGATAAAGCCAAACCAACCCCATAGCGATAACCAGATATAGAGTCTTTTTCGTTCGGGCTTGGCCTGCCAGATACCGATACCGATTAAGATGATAAGAGCAACACTCAGAGCGCGCGAGATAGCGATAATAGTTCGAGTTAGCCCGCGGTCGGTACCGGCGATCGATTTGACTGCCCAGTCAACTGTCATCTGATTAGGAATAAGCGTTTGCCCTAAATGATCGAACGGTAATAAGAAGAAAGTTTTAATCAGGTCAGTTCGATACTTTGCCGGCTCTGTTGAGCTGATGAGCTGACTAAAACTGCTCAGCTTAGCTTGGCGTCGTTGCTCAATGAAAAGAAAGCTGGCTACGATCACCAAAATGACCAACCAAAAGCTCCAAATGGGCTTGGCTTTTAAGTCGTCGATAAATCGTTCGCGACCTTGATTAAATGATAGCCGGCCGAGTTTTACTCTGAGTAGCCACGGCAAGGCTAATAGAGGTACCACGACCCAGAGGGCCTCCTCTTTGAAATAAAGGGCGAGTAGTAAAAACAGAGCTGACTTAGCCAAATTCCAGAATTTTTTCTGCTCTAGAAAATCGATAGCTGAATTAAGGCTTAGAATCGCTAAAATCTGACAGGGGACAGAGGCGAGGAAGCTACCAAACCAAGTAGCGCTATGTCCGCCGTTAGTTGGTAGCCAGACAGCAATGGCTAGCATCGCCGAGACGACAGGCTTTAGCTTGAATCTTCGATAGAGATGATAGATGGCCAAGGACAGACAGAATATTAAAAGCAAGCTCGCGATACCATAAAGCCAAGCGTTGGTGCTGAAGAGCGACCAGCTAGCTCGATTGACCAAACAGACCAAAGGCCTTTGAATGGTTAAGCAGTTAGTGATCGGTTGATCGCTAATCAGGATCTGTTGACCGAATACCATCCACTCGTCCTGTTCGAAATAGGTGAACGGCTGACGCCAAAAAATCGTCAACAGTCCGAGGGCGGTTAGTGACATCGGATGGGCTTTGAGCCAACTATAAACCTTGGACGAAAGCTTCTGGACAGACTTAACGGTTAGCTTCACTGATGACTCCTTGAGCGTAGACTTGATCGGTGGTGAGTGTATCGGTTGTTTTGTCGGCTAGATAATCACGAAATCCTTGATCGAGATAGTTGAGCGTGTTCTTCTCGCCAGTATAAACGAAGCCGTAGACGCCCGATAGACTAATGAACGGATTGTCGGCAATTAACTTGCGGCAATCGGCGAGATTTTTAGCATAACCAAGTCCAAAGCCAGCCTCCCAGGGTTTACCCTCGGGGTGGACATACCAATAGGAGCTAGCTGCCGGATTAACAAAGTAGTCTGAGCGTTCAAAAACGAAATGTAGCTCTGGTTTGTTCGGTAAGTACTCAGTAGCCAAGGGGAAGAGTGGATTAATAATAAACGGTAACGGAATTGTGTTGGCGTTAGTGCCAAAGTGACCAGTATCGCTGATTATACAAAAGAGGTTGTCGCGCTGTAACGAGGCAACCGGAATAGCAGCAACCAGTTGGCGTAAAATCTTGGCCCGAGCCCGTCCGCTATTGACCTCGATCATAATTTTTTCATGCAGTAGTTGACTAAAATGCAGGCTGAGCCAGGCTAGGGCTACGATCATAACCGTAATAGAGACAAGGTCGTGATGCTTTGGCTCTGGCTGATTGAGCGGTCGTTCGCGTAATGTCAAAACAGACAGTCCGGCAGCTAGAACGGTACTGTAGGCAAAGCTGGCCAGATAGAAGTAACGACTTGGCAAGACAACATTACTAGCGACCGTATTGAGATTGACGAACAGAATCAAACTGGCACCGATGGTTAAACCACTCCACAACATCAATCGAGACAGCTGTAGCTGACGAGTGCGCCAAGCGTAAAAGGCCAAGATGGCTACCGCCGCCAGAATAGTTAGCCCAACCTGCCAGTGAAAATCAACTTGAATTAAGCCGCCCGGCAGATGAAAAAACTCGCTATAAGCGCTGATGACTTTATGGCTCATCGCTTCGAGCCGATCGACTAAACTTTGATCAGTTGGACGATCATAGAGACCGCCAGCTTTGAGTGAATATTTATTGAGTAACCAATAGTAGATCCCCAAAGCTAAGCCTGTTGAGCCTAACGACCAAAGTAGAGGCTTGAGCGGAGTCAACTTTTGTTTTTTAATCTCTGACCAGCCTGGCAGCTGATAAATTAAGCTCCAAAGCCAATAGACCCCGATAAACGGTAGGATATATGCAGAAAAGAGTAGGCCAGCAAGATACAAGATGGCAGCCAATCGCGCTCGCCCTCGAATCAGTGCCCAGAGGCCAAACAGACCAAAGGTGGTGGCCATGCCCGAGGTAGACATGAGCGATAGATGAGTGATGAACTCGTTACTGGCGATAAAATAGCTGGCTCCAGCCGCTGCGGCGATGGCTAGATATTTTTGTCCTGAAAGCCTCCAAACTATATTTTGCCAGAGGACAGTATTGATAAGATGCAAGCCCAAGGCAATGGCTGCATAATAAACCGGCTGATTACCAAAGAGCTGATAAAGTGTGTAGATCCATAGGTTAGCTAACGGTGCAAAGATGCCGGCCGGCTTAAGAATATCGCTAAAGCTATCGACCCGAATGGCATAGCCCATCGCCCACCACTCGTCGGCAGCAAAACCGCCCATGAGAATTGGCCGATAGCTCAACCAAGCCAGGAAGGCCGTCATTAAATAAGGCCAAACCGCCGACCAGATCATGGGCCAAGCTGGCTGGCTGAGCTTAGTCAGCTTCATCGTGAGCCTTGCTTGGCCGCAATTAGATCGACCTTGCGTTTGCCTTTAAAGAAGCGGCCGCCAAAATCGATTAAGTACCGCCAACTAATCGGATAGAGGACTTGAGCGAAGAGCTCCTGATCGCTGACCTGACGCTTAGCCTGAATAGAACGGCGTTTTTTCAGGTTCGAGCTCAGATGACGAATATTCCAACCGATCGCTCGATAGACCGCTAGCGAGTTTCGCCACTTGCCAAAGAGTAGATAGATAACCGAAAAACCAATCACCGCCAAGAGGTGCACCGGTAAAATAGTCAGTAAATTGGCTAGTTCTAAATTTTTGATCTGTGACATCTGGTGATTTTTGAAACTGTGATAATTAATTGTCGGCGAACCGATAAAGCCAGTCGAGCCACCAATCTTATGAAAAACTGTTGCAACTGGGGCGTACCAACTCTGATAGCCCGCCAGCCAGGCTCGCCAACACCAGTCTGTCTCTTCGAAATAGGCAAAAAAGTCAGGGTCGAGGTAGCCAATCTTGTTGATGACCTCAGTTTTAATTAGCATGGCTGCACCCTTGACCGTAAAAACTAGCTTGGGGACCGAATACTCAGGTCCATCGAGCTCTTCACAGCCGATATGCTCTAAAAAGCCGGTCCGAGTAAAGGCCGAGCCGCAAGAATCGAGCCGTTCAGGATAATCCATCAAGGCTAATTTAGGCATGGCGATACCAGCTTTGGGATGCGTGGACATGAAGTCGATCAACTGACTGATAACGTTAGCCTGACAGCGAGTATCGTTATTGAGTAAAAAGATATACTCCGCGCCATCTTTAATCGCGCGCTTGATGGCTAAGGTATTGCCCTCGGCAAAGCCAAGATTGACCGCACTAGCTAGAATCGTCGGCGGGTTGGATCGAGCCTGAAGATATTTAATTGAATCGTCACTAGAGCCATTATCGGTTAAATACACCCGCATGGCAGGATAGTCCTGTTGATCTAATGAGTCAAAACAGGCCGGCAGATATTTCAAGCCGTTCCAGTTGACGATAATAACTGCTACTAAAGGTTTACTCGGGTTTGGCATAACTGTTCTTAGCATAGCTTGAATATAGATAGAGAGTAAATACAATCAAGGCTAACAGATGGACCGTGAATAACGGTTTGATCATTGTATCGAGTTGATGACTGATCTTAATCTGTAGCGGCTGGCAGTCGATCTGACAATCCGGTGTGATTTTCCAGGCTGGCGCGTAGCCCAAGCTGATGACCGGTCCGGTCGCCTGACCGCCATCGACCTCAATCTGCCAAAAGCGACTTTGACGCCGATTGAGAGTCAGCCAGAAAGGTGTAGTGGCCGAAACTTCTGCGGTATATGTCGTCCCGGTCGCCTTGAGATTAACTAACGGCGGCGGCGGAGTTTGAGGGTCGATGCCGTGTCTGGTGACATCGATAACCTGTTCCTCTGGCTGTTTCTCGGGGGTTGTGAAGAGCAAGACCGGCCAAGGTTGACTGGCAGAAGTATTAATTCCCAGTAACGTCCCCAACCCATCGATCGGATCGCCGATAAATCGATCGCTTTGAGTCGCGGTGGTCAGGACCGGTCGGGGTTCGGTAGCCGTTAATTCGTAGACCTCGGTTTCGCCAACTGTTTGAATCAGCTGTGCCTCGGGCTGATCTTTGAGAAAAGCCCTTATTTCAGCCGGTCCATCGTGAGCACCGTAATAGTCAAATCTTGTATCGCCGCGGACTACCAAATAACGCAAACCGATGGCTCTGGCGATTAAGGTAGCGTCGGGGTTGTTACTGTAGAGATGCTCGACAAAAACACGGTAGGCCGAGCCAGCTCCGCTAGTTAAGCCTGGCGGATAGCCGACACGATCAGCTCTCTCAAAATACGGACGCGTTAAAAGATAGTAATAGGGACTGGTGATCGAGCCATAGCCATCGCGATAGATCTCGCTTGGCATATAGGGCAGAATGCCGATGCCACCTGTGGGCAGTTGGTTAAGATAAGAGGCCACTTGGGTATCGAGGCGAGCTTCGGGAATGAGATCGGGCAAGACTGCCTTGTTTGGGTCTATGGTATAGCGTGTGCCATCAAACCAGGGCCGAAGTGGGATGAGGATTAAACCTAGGCTGATCATCAGGCCAAAGGCAGCCACTCGCGAGTTATCGACGGCTGGTCTCTGTTGTTGGCGAATCTTTTGCGCCAGTTCAAGCAGCCAGCCGATGGCAAAACCGCCCCAAATGGCAAAGCCAAAAGCTGTCAGATTAGTAAATTTATACCAAGGGCTACGATAGATCCAGAAACCAGGCCAGTGTTCGGCTAGCCATTGGTAGAGACTGGTAAATGGCGGATGAGTGCCATGACTTAAGATTAGGCCAAGGATCATTAATCCAGTAACGGTCAGTTGAAAAGCGAGGTGGATGCGTCGTTCGCTTGACTGTTCGATTCTTGATTGTTCGATTAAAGCTTTACGAATGAATAGACCGCCCAATAAACCGAACAGAGCTAAAACGGCTGGCAAGAGGGCGAGACGCCAAATTTTCGGCTGCTCAAGATAGGCGACAAAGGCATTGTAGCGCTCGCCTTGCCACCCCGTGAACCAGTCCCAGGCCCCAATTAAGCGGATGATTCTCTCTGGACTAGATTGATTAGAAAGATCTTGCAACCAATCAAGATTACCGCTAGCCGATAGACTGACCTGACCGATGTTAGTCAGAATAAACGGTACTAACCAAAAACTCTGAATTAGCAGACCCGTTACCAATCCTACTAGCGAGGCTTTGATAACGTTGCGTCTCGATTCGTGTGCTGCCACGGTTAAGGCCAACATCATGACAAGATTAAAGCCCAGCCAGATCCCCATCATCGGCGGGTTGGTACCGGCTGAACTGACCATCAGACTGGCTAAACCTAGCCAAACCCCAAGCTGCAACGGTTTGGCTCGGCTCTCGGTGGTGCGTAGCCAAAGCCAGGTCATCAGTGGCAAACTGGCATAGATCACTAAGTGGTTATTATCGATGATTTGGGCAACGCGATACTGGTTAAAGATATAGAGCCAACCCATCGCCAACCCCGAAAAGGCCGGCCAATTAAAGCGGCGTACCAGATAGCGACCGAGATTAAAGATTGTCACCAAGGGTAGTAATTGCCAGAGGATTAGATGAATGATCTCGCTCGTGCGGAGCGAGGCACCGAGTAGTTCTGGTAAGGCCTGTAGCCACTGGTAGTAAAATGAGGCTGTTCTGAGGCTGTCTTGGCCGAGATTAACCTTGTCGCTATAGCTAATAAGCTGTTCCTGAGCATAGGTCAGAGGAGCCAAGGGAAAGATCGGGTCACCTCGGAACAGTATATAGCCAGCCGGAATCCAGTCGACGACCATCGCGATTATCGTCAATGCCGTTAGGCAGAGACAGATTAACTCAACTCGTTCAACTGAACTTTGTTTTTGCCAGTAGCTCATTTTTCCGCTTTAAGCCGCTGATCGCGCTTAACGGCTAAGAGTAAAATCAAGAGTCCGCTGGCACCCAATGCCATAAAGTTGATGATGGTCAACCAGTTCATCAGGCGCTGTGGCGCGTATTCTATAGTCAATTGACCGCCCATACCGGCTGGTATGAGATAGCCATTAGCATAGACATTGATGATGGCATGTTCGAGTGACTGATTGTTAAGCTTGGCTTGCCAAGCCGGTCGATAGCTCTGGTTAAAAACCAAGATGCGCGGCTGATCCTGTGCTGTAATGGTAAAGGAACGGTAGGTCGGGGCGGTTTGTGCGACGATTGGAATAGATACTTTCTGAGCCCTTAGCTGATTCGGAATATTAGCAAAGACTCCTTCTGTGGCTATTTTTTCAACGAATGCAGTGGGCGCAGCATCGATATTTTCTGTTTGGTCGAAGCGGATTCCTCTGGCTAAGCTATCTGAAATAAATAGTTCTGGCCAAGCGGTAGGATTATCGTAGATCTGCCAAGCGCCAAACTGTTGTGTATGTGCGTAGCCCTTCTTTGTTAATCTAGCTTCTAACTCCTGATTATTAAAGGTGGCGTTATAAAACTTATAGTTAAAATCTCGTTGTGTTAAGAGGTAGCGAGCCCCAAGGATATTCATTGTTTGTTGGAATAGTTTATCGTCTTGCCACAGATGTCTTGCCGCAATACTGATTAAGGGAGTAGCCGCTACCGGTGTGGAATAATAGTTATAAACAAAGCCCTTATCGAGACTAGTTTCAACTAAGAAAGGATGAACATCGGAATAGCCCCAGACATAGTTAGTGTTATCGTAGAGTAGTTGCTCTACTCCCAATAATCGTCCCGGTGGCTGTTGATCTATCCAGGCACGAAACTGATCGACATAATCAGGAAATTCTAATCGATTACCGCCAAGGAATTGGCGCTCGCCTTTTGACCAAAAGCGCTCCCCGCTGACTAGTGGGTAAGCGGTAATTAGGGAAACGAGAATAATACCGAGCGCGATGGCGTGGCCACGAAATTTAATCTTGACAGGATGGGTCAACCAGTGATCGGTGATTAAGCCACCGACTATAGCGTAGATTAGGACTAGCGGTAAGCTAAATTTCTGCCACGGACTTCTAAAAAGCCAGAAAAAAGGCATATTCTCAAAAAGCCAACGATAGATTGGCGCCATCCAGCTGTTCACTCCCATCGCGAGACTAGCTGAAAGAACGGCTAGGCCAGCGAGGCCGACACTCAAGCGATCGCGCTTAAGGTATATCAGATAAATTAAGGATAACGGTAAGAGCCAAGTCGCTGCCATAACTAATGGATTGGCCAGATACTCTGGCGCAAAGGGAATATAGGGTTCATCCTGATAGTTATCAAACCAGTCCCAGGCCCCGAGTAAACGGATTGTGTGGCCAAAATCGCTAAAACGGCTGACACCAGTTGCCCAATCGAGATTAGTTAGGCCTCCAACTGGTATCGAGGCACCACTTTTTAGACCAATAACCGCAGCATAAAGCCAGCGGGTATTGATGGCCAGAAATGAGAGCAGGCCAAAACCTAACAGTTGCCAGGCAGCTCGTCGGGTTAATCGATTTGATTGCTTAGCTACTATCCATATAATGATTGGAATGAGATAAAAGGCTTGTAGCATCGAGGTTGAGGGGTTGTACATAGGAAATACAAAGAAGATCAAACCCAGTCCTATGCCGTAGCTAATCGGCTGATTAACTCGAATACCTCGGAGAATTAACCAAATCGTTAAACAGCTCGAGATGAGCGTTGCAAAGATGGGAGTATCGGTAATCATGTTGACCGTGTAAGGGTTATACATGGCCAGACAGGCCACCGCTAGTGCCGACCAGCGTGAATTGGGCTTGAGTTCGCGAAACATTAAATAGGCCGAAAGACCAAGCAGAAACAGATTGGCAAAGAAAAACAGCCGAAGGATTTCTGTTAGATTGATCTTGGCACCAGCTAAAAAGGCCAGAGCCGAGTACATGGCAAACCGCGGTATATAGAGGGTTGAGGCTATATCGGAACCGGTGATACTGGCACCATCCCAAAGCGATAAAGATTTTTTCCAGATAGTGATAGGGTCAAGAGGGAAAAAGAAATCAGTTATGAGGACGATCTGTCCAGATTTAAGCCACCAGAGTAATGGCGGTAGCGCGAGTATGGCGATGGCTAGGATCGGTGAGTGATTATTAAATCGATCTTTAAACCACTGTTTAAATCGAGGTAAGAAATTTTGATCAGGCATCGGGCGGTCCTAACTTTATCTGCATTTCTTTAAAAGCTGCACTAAAAATAAGTTGCCAAGTTTGTGTTTGAGCAAAGGCAATCGCCCGAGCGCGATATGAATCAAGCTCGGGATCAGATAGTAGCTTGGCAATTGCTTTGGCGAGGGCGTGCAGGTTATCCTCGATAGCTAAGCCTAGGTGCTGTTCTTGTATCGTCTCAGCGATGGCCGGTACTTTAGTGATGACAACGGGGAGTCCAGCCGCTAAATACTCTTTGGGCTTACCAGGATCGGTGTAGCGGGTATAGTTCTCTGGATCGTCAACGTAAGGCGCTACCGAGATGGAACCCTCGGCTAATAGCCTTCGCATCTCTTGATTTGTTGGCACGAAGCCAGTAAATTCTATTCGATCTGACAAGCCGAGCTTTTTTACCATGGATTGATACTCTGTTAACAGCGAGCCACCGCCGATCAGGCGAAGTCTAGCTTTGGGGATCATTTGATTGATTTCGGGCCAGGCCTGAATTAACCGATCGACTCCCTGGCCAGTACGTAAGTGTCCCATGAAAACGACGAGGTCAGGCTGATGCTTGACGTCATGGTCATGCGAGCCCAGTTCGGTGCCGATTGGCACAACTAACTGCTTGGCTTTAAATTTAGAAGCTAAGCCACGGGCCAAACGTGCTTCGGTCATTTTATCGGATAAATTCCAGACGAAATCAGCATGTTGACAGGCGAAAAAGTCTAGCCAATGATAAAGTCGGTTCAGCCAAGACTGAGAAAAGCGCTGGGGGACATAATCGATGGTATAGAAGACAACGGTCTCGACACGCCTAAATCTCTTCAGCCATATCGCCGAGAACGCGTTAAGACTGTCTAGGGCGATGACTAGATCTCGCTTTGGACCTCGCCAGAGCCAAAGCCAATTGAGCCAGATATCCATGGCGTAGGCTAATGGCATCGATTTGGCCGGGCGCTGCAGCGTTTTTGAACTGACTTGACCAGACTGAGAAAGTTTATAAAAACTTTCACCGGCACGATGTGACTCTAGCGGATGGCCGATAAATTCGATTGTTAGCTGCTGATTCTGACAGAGAAAGTCCCAGAGTGCATGTGGCGGACCGGGAGCATAAATATGCGACAGAATAACTAGTGAGTTAGCGTTCTTGATCACGTTATTATTGTAGCAGTTTAAGCCTCGCCACGCTCGATTAGGGCTCGATTTTTAAGGTAATATTCGATAGTTTCCTGCAGCCCTTGCTCTAAGTTGTACTCCGGTTGCCAGTTAATTTTTTCCACCGCTTTACTGATATCGCAGTGTCGGCGTGGTTGACCGATAGGTTTATCCAGATCTAAGACGATCGGTACCTCTTCGAGCCCCATCAGTCGACGAATCTGATTAGCTAAAGGACCGATGCGCGTTTCTTCGTCGGCGCCAATGTTTAATGGATCGGCGACTGCATATTTTTCTAGAACTTCTAAAAGACCGCGGGCAAAGTCTTTGACGAATAGGAAGGATCGCGATTGCTCTCCGTTGCCCCAAAGTTTAAACGGATTTTCGCCATCGGCGAATCGTTTAATCATGCCTGGAATGACGTGACTGTGTGCGGGATCAAAATCATCACGCGGTCCGTAGCAATTGTAGGGTCGAGCGATTCCGATGGTCATACCGTAATCCTTAGCGTAGGCACGTCCCAGGTATTCATGCATTCTTTTCGACCAACCATAACCACGACTAGTTTCCTCGGGTTCTTCGACGAAGCCTTCGGTTTCTGGAGTTGGTATTAGACAGTCTCTACGATAGACGCAGGCTGAAGAGACTACGAGAAATCTTTCTACATCGACGAGTCGGGCAGCTTCGATAGTGTTGAGGCCGATTAACATATTGTCTCTAAACATTTCCGCAGAATGATCACGGTTGTAGGACAGTCCAGAGACTTTAGCAGCTGCATTAATCACAAATTGACAACCATCAATGGCTTTGACCGCTTCATCAAGATTGCGCAGATCAGCATTAATGATTTCTATCTGGTCAATAACCTGGTTGAGGAAAAAACGAGTTTTTTTATCTAGGTTGGATCGACTGGTTGTAATTCTGACACGAGCACCACGCTTGATGAGCTGCTCAACTACGTGCGATCCCACGAAACCGCTGCCTCCAGTCACTAGAACTTTTTTGTTGTGATAGAATTCCATAGTTTATCTTTCTTCTAGTTGAAATATTTCTTTTAAACCATTATCAGTTGACGATAGGTGATTGAGCCTACGTAAACTTAATCGAGCATTTTATAAACGGCTGAATTAAGCTCTAATAGCTGGTCTTTTTTGGTTATGAGACCAGCTCGCCTTGCTAGGTTAGGGTTGAGAGCTACATAGCGGGCATCGTCAGAAGCTGCTGGACCGTGTATAGGTGGGACGACTGTTCGCTTAGTACGTTCCGTATATACTTTAGTTAGATTAGACATGAGCCCATTAACGCTCATGGTAGTTCCGCTAGCGATATTGTAAATTTGTACAGGATCTGCCGATTCAAGCGTAAGGCAGTTGCTAGCAGCTTCGACTACTGAGTAGGCGCTGATGTAGTCGCGAACCTGTTCGCCATCGCCATGAATGGTCATCGGTCGTTCCTCGATAAATGAGTTGAGGATAATGGATACAACACCGGCTTCGCTCTTGGGATCCTGTCGTGGCCCATAAACATTGCTGAGTCGTAAAATGATGAGACGATCGAAAGCCGGCGGATTACTCTGTTGAAAATAAGATAAATAGCGTTCAGCCGTCAGTTTAGATATGCCGTATGGGCTAACCGGATTGGTGGCCGAGCTTTCATCGGCTTGAGTGCCTTCGGCGATCTCACCATAAACTGTGCCGCCAGAGCTAGTGAAGATAAGACGTTTGACAGATTGAGCTTTGGCCGCGATAGCTACATTCATCGTACCGATAATATTGATCGTAGCATCGTTGATTGGATCGGCAGTAGAGTTACGTACATTAACCTGTGAGGCAAGATGATAGACTGTTTCAGGCTGAAACTGTTGAAAAACTATAGATATAGCCGAGGCATTAGTTATATCGACTTGATAAAAGAGATAGCTATCTCTCGGTAAGCCATTAAGATTCGCTAGCTTCCCACTAATCAGATTGTCAACAACGGCTACCTGATGTCCGAGTTTAACCAAGGCCTCTACCAGATGCGAACCGATGAAGCCCGCGCCGCCGGTAACTAAAATTCTTTGGCTGACCGGTGGTATCGATTTAGCTTTTGGCGGCAATTTCGCCTCCAGCTGGCAGACCGCCGGCGCGGACGGTTGTCTCGTTGCCCGTCGGCTTGAGGGTCTTTGGATCGTAACCGATTCCGGCTAACTCGGCATCAACCATGATCTCGACTAGCTCTTTGAAGGTGACCTTTGGCTCCCAACCGAGTTTTTTCTTAGCCTTGCTCGCATCTCCGATTAACAGTTCGACCTCGGCTGGTCGGAAGTAACGGGGATCGATCTCGACATATTTTTCCCAATCAAGGCCAACGCGCTCAAAGGCGGCGATGACATACTCTTTAATGGTGTGAGTTTCGCCGGTGGCCAACACATAATCATCTGGCTGATCGGCTTGCAACATCCGCCACATCCCCTCGACATATTCAGGAGCATAGCCCCAGTCGCGTTTAGAATCGAGATTACCTAGATAGAGTTTGTCCTGTTGACCGGCTAAGATGCTGGCGACTCCGCGAGCGATCTTACGGGTGACAAAGGTCTCGCCACGCCGGGGTGATTCATGGTTAAAGAGGATGCCGTTACAGGCAAAGAGGCCGTAGCTTTCGCGATAGTTAATCGTCATCCAATATGAATAGAGCTTAGCCACGCCATACGGTGAGCGAGGATAAAACGGTGTAGTTTCTTTTTGCGGAACCTCTTGAACCAAGCCATACATCTCCGAAGAGCTAGCCTGATAGAAGCGTGGTTCGATCTTACTGTCGCGAATCGCTTCGAGCAGTCGAGTGGTGCCAAGAGCGGTTACATCGCCGGTATAGACCGGTGCATCAAAGCTAACGCGAACATGGCTCTGGGCGGCGAGGTTATAGATTTCAGTTGGTTGAATCTTATCGAGCAGTCGACTCAACGAGGTTCCATCGCTCAGATCGCCGTGATGTAAGATCAGTTTTGGCTCCGGATTGTGTGGATCCTGAAAGATATGATCGATGCGACTGGTATTGAAGGTGCTCGATCGACGAATTAAGCCATGAACGGCGTAACCTTTTTCGAGCAAGAGTTCAGCTAAATACGAGCCGTCCTGTCCGGTGATGCCGGTAATGAAGGCGACTTTAGATTTTGGTTGGTTCATGATTCTGCTCCTCAAAATACTGATCAAAGGTTTGAATAATATAATCGATCTCGTCCTCGGTTAAGGCTTGATGGCAGCCGATATAGAAACCGTTGTTATTGACCCATTGTGCTACCGGATAATCTGGTTCAAGGTTACCAAATAGCTCGATGTAAACGGGCTGGTTAAGCAACGGAAGCATCGGACGAGTTTCGATCTTGTGTTCCTCGAGATAGTTGACCAGCTGATCGCGATAACGGCTAGTCGATTTGTCCTGTTTGAGGACGATCGGGAACATCATAAAGGCATGCTCGGTCTCGGGTCGAATCTTAGGTAGCTGGAGTCGACCGGCGGTCTCGTGTTTTTGCAGGCCAGCGATTAATTTGGCGGCGTTAGCCTGTCTTTTGGCTAGGACCTCTGGCCAAATCTCCATCTGACCGACACCCAAGGCACCCTCTAGCTCGGTACCACGGTAGGAATAGCCAACATTGATAAAGCGAAAGCGGCGAGCGACTAAGTCAAAGAGCTGTTGGTTATCTTTATTTTTATCATCGTCGATATGTAGATAGATGCCATCGCGACCATGATTCATCAGTGATTTAATCCGTACGGCCAGATCCTCATCGCTAGTGCAGGCAAAGCCGCCAACGCCTGTGACTAGTAAGTGGGCAACGTAGGTTGAGAAACAGCTGATATCGCCCCAAGAGCCGGTTGGTTGGCCCTGATAAGAGACAAACATCGTTTCGCAGGAGTCCTCGACGATCTTGAGATTGTGTTTCTTAGCAATAGCTAGGATCGGTTCCATCTCGCAGGGCTGACCAAAGAGATGAACCGGCATAATCGCTCTGGTTCGCTTGGTAATCTTAGCCTCGATCTTGGTTGGATCGATCTCATAGTAGTCAGGCTCAATATCAACAAAGACCGGCTTCAAGCGATTTTGAATTACGACATTAGAGGTGGCGATAAAGGTGACGGCCGGCACGAGCACTTCGTCATCGTCTGACCAGCCATATTTATCTTTGAGGGCGTGAAGGGCAACTTGCAAGGCACTAGTGCCTGAGTTGCAGAACATTGCATATTTTGTTTGATGGGCCGCCGCAAAATCGGTCTCGAACTTAGTTAAAAACTTACCGTGTGAGAGGCGATTGCTATCCAGCGCTTCGTTGACATAGCGTTTTTCGTTAGCCGAGATATCGGCACAACCGACACCGATCTGTTGACTGGGTTTAAAGCTCATAAACTCCTTCTGAACACTGTTGTCTCATCGAAAATACCATTATTGGCGTTATTAATCTAGGCACCTTGGCGCCAATTTTGTCTGTCGGCGATCGCTGGCGTTTTAAAACGCAGGCCAATCCGGTTGCTGGCGTAGATCCAGAGGGTGATCCAGCAAGCGATTGGATGATACCACCAAGCTCGGTCGGCGACTCGTCGATAGCCGATCATGACCTGATAGAGCAGAGGTAAAACGGTGACGGTACAGAGAATGAACTTCGCTAAGCCGCGATAGTTCAGATTGCTCGACCAGAACTGGCGTTGCCCCGTTCGCTCGTAAAAATTAAAGTCCTGAATCCGTCTCTGTTGCTTGCGTTTAAAGGCGGCTGTGGTGTTGCAATAGGCGTGAACGATCCCAACTTTAACCTTGGCAAATTTAGCCGGCCGCTTATTTAAATACTGGTAGAGGACCTCGATATCAAAGAGATAGTCACCAATCTTGGCCGTTTTAAAGAGCTCGGCTCGAAAAATAGTACCGTTAGCCCCGATGGTCGGCAGCTTTTTGAGATCGAGTTGCCAGGCAAGATAGTTACCCTGATCGACAACGTTCAGATCGAGGCCGGTCCAACGTTTTGTCAACTGATTATAACGATCGTAGTTACCGAGCCAGAGCATGATCGGATCAGACATGCCCATCAAGGCGCAATAACGCGTAATGAGAGAGTCGCTCTGACGGTAGAGATACTCTAGTGGCTCACTCCCGATAATGGCCGGATCGTCGAGGAGCGGCTGAACTAACTGGTTGAGCCAGTCTGGGCGAGTAATAAAGTTATCCGAGTCGAGGAGGCAGATTAGGCTTTGATGATCGTCCTGTTCAGCTTTGGTGATTAATTGCAGGGCGCGCTTAACTCCGATCGCTTTGCCAGCTTCGCCAGTTTTGAGTGGATTATCAATCACAAGTGCACCGGCCTCGAGACAGAGCGAGGTCGTCGCAT
Source organism: uncultured Candidatus Saccharibacteria bacterium (assembly GCA_964592905.1). Lineage (GTDB taxonomy): Bacteria > Patescibacteriota > UBA1384 > CAYGGE01 > CAYGGE01 > CAZQGJ01. Next base: position 21,545 of record CAZQGJ010000002.1, read on the forward strand.
CGGTTGAGCCACCGTCCGGCATAATCAGATGTAGTTTGTTCTTTGGATAATCCAGAATCGAAATACCGGCAAAATACTCTTTGAGGACCGAACTGGCATTAAAGACCGGCGTAATGATGTAAACATCGGGTAGTTTTTCGCTTTGACTCATGACTTCTCCTGTAGCTCTATGCCGCTGGCCTCGATCAAGGCCGAGACGAAGCTCTGGTAGCTACTGTCCCAGCTATAGGTGGCAGCTCGTTTGATAGCGCCTTGGCTTAAATGTTGACGGAGTAAGGTATCGGTGAGTAGTCGTCGCATGGCCGCGGCCAGCTCCTCGACACTGGGGTTGGCACTAACCAGCAGGCCGCTGACTTGGTCTTCGATAGCATCGACTTGACCGGTGACGGCTGTACCGATAGTTGGCGTGCCGCAGGCGGCTGCCTCGGTAATAACCATCCCCCAACCCTCTTTAACTGAAGGGTGAACCTGAAACCAAGCAGCTTGCATTAGGGCGACTTTTTGATCGCGAGGATTGTGACTAAAATAATAGAGATCTTTTTCCGGTAACTCGATTTGACCGGTTAGTTTTAACTCTTCAACCAGCTTAATTAGTGCCTGACGAAACGGACCCTGGCCAACGATGACTAATTTAGCCTTTGGAAATTCGGTCGCCAGTGTCGCAAAGGCCCGAATGGTCAGGTCTGGCCGTTTCATTCTGACTAAACGAGAAACCTGAATGATTAACGGGTCAGCACTTTTTTGACCCGGTTGATAGCGATCGTGATCGAGGCCGAGCTGAAAGAGCTTAATCTTTGAGGCTTGATAGCCCCAGTTAATCAGATCTTGTTTGGTCGAGGCAGCGTAAGTCACCACGGCGGTCCGATGATACGACAACAGTTGCAACGGTTCGAGCACTCGGCCAATAATTGCCAGATACCACGGCAGCTCATAGTGCCAGACCTCTTTGGCCAACTGATTGATATACTGCACGACTTTTGATTGTCGCTTGGCATAGAGCGGTGTTTGCCAGGCGATAGTATTGAGCATATCAATGACGAGGTCAGGTTTCTGGGCTAGCTTTCGATAAAACCACCAGCCACGCAGATAGACAGTCAGACTGTTGCCCTGACGGATGATCTCGACTCCATCGATGATCTCGTGCGGTATAAGCCCAGGTTGAGTCCGACTAAACCACTGCACTTGATGGCCGGCCAGCACTAGCCGCCTAGCGTACTCGAAAGTAATTATCTCAGCTCCACCGACGAGGCGGTTCTTAATATCTTTCCAGTTATAAATCAGAATTCGCATAGGCAGACTATAACAAATTAGGCCTGGTTTGACGAGTCATGAGCCAGTAAGGTTTTGATCTGATCGTAGCTGTAGCCGGCCTGAATTAACTGACGATAAAGTTTAGCCCGAAGTTTACTCTCGAGCTCTCTCGACGATGAGAGATGATGCCGAACTAAAAACTTTTCCAACAGTCGCGTCAGGTTGACTTGCGGATCGATCAGCTGCTGATCGATCGATTCCCAGGCTTGTTGGACGACCTCTCGAGTCAGGCCTAGGCTAATAAGTTTATTGGAAATACGACGCTGACCATAGTGACTGAGTTGAGATTGAATCATATTACAGGCGAAGCGTTGATCATCAAGAAGACCCAACCCGACAGCTTTATCAACTAACTGTCGCGCCTCATCGGGTTGGCAGCCTTTGCGTATCAGGTACTGCTCTAGGCGATGCGTGGTCGGGTTATAACGGCCCAAATACCATAACAACAGCCGCCAACCAGATTCGTAATCCCTAGGAGCCTGGCTCTTATTTCTTGGCTGGACCATGCGAAGCACTGTCGTGATCAGCGGCTTCCGGTTGATCGGTGGTTTTGGTATCGAGCTTTGTCTCGGCCTTAGCTTCGGCTTTGGCCTGGATTAGTTTTGTGCGAAGCTTATCGGCGATCTCTTCGGTCAAGGCTGGGTTGGCCTTGAGATAGGCGCGGGCTGCCTCTTTGCCTTGGCCGAGTTTATCATCTTGGTACTGATACCAAGCACCGGCCTTGTCGATGACTTGATGGGCCACCCCAAGCTCGATTAAATCGCCTTCGAATGAGATGCCGCTATCGTACATCAGATCGAACTCAGCGGTTCTGAACGGCGGAGCGATCTTATTTTTGACAATCTTAACCCCGACTTTGATGCCGACAGTTTCGTCGCCAACTTTAATCTGTTCTTTGCGACGAATATCCATTCGGACTGAGGCATAGAACTTTAGAGCTTGACCGCCCGAAGTTGTTTCGGGATTACCGAACATGACGCCAATCTTAAGGCGGATCTGGTTAATAAAGATGACGGTGGTTTTACTCTTGCTGATGGCGCCAGTTAGCTTACGCAAGGCTTGGCTCATCAGTCGAGCTTGGACACCAACCATTGCGTCACCCATCTCGCCCTCGATCTCGGCGCGTGGTACTAAGGCGGCGACTGAGTCGATGACGATGACATCGAGCGCATTTGAACGAACTAATGTCTCGACGATTTCGAGCGCCTGCTCGCCGGTATCTGGTTGGCTGACTAGCACTTCCTCAGTTTTTAGGCCGATTCTTTTGCCGTACTCAGGGTCAAAGGCGTGTTCGGCATCGACGATGGCAACGATTCCACCAGCTTTTTGAGCCTCACGCATGACGTGTAGGGCTAGAGTGGTTTTACCCGATGATTCAGGGCCATAGATCTCGACAATACGGCCGCGTGGCAAACCACCGGCTCCTAGGGCAACATCGAGTGAGAGGCTACCGGTTGGAATGGTGGCGATGTTCAGTCCGGTTGATTCACCCAGTCGCATGATTGAACCCTTACCGAACTGTTTTTCAATTTGACCGAGCGCCGCTTCGAGAGCGAGTTTTCTTCCGTCTTCTGGCATAGTATCTCCTATCTGATCGCTAGTCCAAGTTTAGCATGAGTTGTGGATTATGTTGGGTTTGGTGTTGGGGATATGTTCGGAGCTGTCGTTGCAGGAACGGGTGTCTGCGACGGGGCTACTGCCGGGGATGCAGTCGGGACTGGCGTTGGCTCAACGGCTAAGAGCTTAAAGCTTTGACGTGTAATCTGGTCTAGTCGGCTTTCAGCGACGACCTCGAGATTGTTCAGACCGGGCGCTAGCTTGATCAGCTGTTCGAACTGACCGAGGCCGTCCAGTTTGACCAGCTCGCCATTAATCGCCACTGTCGCGTTGTTATCGCTCTTACCTTTGACGGTCACCGCTAGTCCCTGAATCGTACTGTCTGGGGCAGGACTGGCGATCGACAGTTTGGGTGGTGACAGCAAAGCTCGAATACTCAAGGCTAGATAGCTGGCAAAGCTGACGATTAAGATGACTCCACCGATAGTTCCCATCAAGGCTGGGGTGATGACTAGCTTACGTAGCCCGTAGCTAGTGGCCGGCTTGAGCTGTCGATCAGGATTCTTAGCACTCTGAAAGGCGCGTCGCTCTTGTTTGTACTGGCCGATCAGCTTGGCCGATTTTAGGTGTAGCACCTCGGCATAGCAGCGAATAAAGCCCAAACAGTAGACCTCGGTTGGTAGAGCGTCGTGACGATCTTGTTCCAGGGCCTTGAGATATTTCAGTTTAATCTTGGTTAATCTCTCGGCCTGCTCTAAGCTGAGCTGGCGTTCTAGTCTGGCCGACTTGAGGCGATCGCCGACCGTTCGCGTCGGTTTGATTTCAGTTGTCCGAAATACCGGCACCATACTTGGCTACCCTCAATAACTTAACGAATAATAGATTAAAAAAATCTTAAATCAGCCCTACCTTAGTAAAGAGTGAGCGGTTGTCCTTGACCCATTCAGTCAACTTAGCGACACCCGCCTTGGCCCCAATCTCTGGGCTAAAGCCAAACTCTTGTTGCGCCTTAGCGATATTCGAGATATAGACTGGTTGGTCACCCGGTCGCCACTCACCAAAGCTAGGCTCGATAGCTTTGCCATGAAACTCGCGTAGGTAATCTACTAGCTCTAAAAGAGACATGGTATTTTCGGCGCCGCCGCCGATGTTGTAGATCTTGCCGGCTGTCGTGCTGATGTTATCAGTAGCCAATTTAAAGGCTCGGACTAAATCGTCAACATAGAGTACGTCACGGACTTGCTTACCGTCACCATAGATGGTGATCGCTTTATCAGCCAGTGTGGCGATCGTGAACCAGGCCACCCAGCCTTGATCCTCGATGCCAAATTGGCGCGGACCGTAGATACAGCTCTGACGAAAGACGACGTTTTTTTGTTTATAGATGCGGGCATAGTCTCGCACGTATTGGTCAGCCGCTCCCTTGCTACAGCCATAAGGAGAGTGAAAATCAAGAAACTGATTCTCGGGAATACCAGCCGGAAAATCGGCATAACTATAGCGATTGGCTCCTTCGATTATCTTGACCTCTTCCATGCCACCGTAAACTTTATTAGTAGAGGAATAGATCAAAACGGGATCGGCGGTCGCGTGAAGGCGAATGGCCTCGAGGAGATTAAAGGTGCCTAAGGCGTTAATGTCAAAGTCCTCACGTGGTTTTTCGACCGAAGTCGTCACGGCTACCTGACCGGCGAGGTGATAGATCGCCTCTGCATCCTTGACGATACGGTCAAGAACGGCTTGGTCGTGGCGTAAGTCGGCCTCGACGATTTCGACGTTATCGAACTGATCGGCAAGCCAGTTGGCATTTTCACGGGTGCCCTTGCGGGTCAAGTTATCGAAGACCGTGATTAGATGACCCTCTTTAGCCAGATTGGCGGCGAGATTACTGCCGATAAAGCCGGCTCCTCCGGTAATGACGATCTTTTTAGGTTGCTGAAAAAAATCCATCGCTATCCTTATTTATCTTGAGGCTGTTGGCGGCCGATTGAGAGGTACTCAATACCGGCTTCGAGCATTTGAGCTGGGACGTAGATATTGCGGCCATCGACAATTTTAGCCTGCTTGAGTCGAGACTTAATCTCTGCGAGGGCGATCCCACGGAACTCAGGCCACTCGGTAACGACCACTAAGAGATCGGCCTGATCCAGGGTTGCCAACG
>CAZQGJ010000002.1:26583-35495 GCA_964592905.1 uncultured Candidatus Saccharibacteria bacterium
ACGGCTCGTTGGTATATTCGACGTCGGTCAGAATTGACTTGGCTACTTCTTGAGCAACTGGATCGAAGGCAACTATCTTAGCCCCAGCCTGTTGCAGGGCGTGAATAATCTCAACGCTCGGTGCCTCGCGCATATCGTCAGTATTAGGTTTAAAGGCTAGACCCCAAATGGCGATCCGCTTTCCGGATAAATCAGGTAGGAGCGATTTGATTTTAGGTAAGATGATAGTTTTTTGCAGTTGGTTAACTGCCTCGACCGCTTCGAGAATGGTCAATGGAATCTGATTCTCTTGGCCGATATGGACTAACGCTTTGACATCTTTTGGAAAACAGGCGCCACCGTAGCCGATGCCAGCGTCTAAAAAGGCGCGCGCCCCGATACGGGCATCGTATCGCATACCCTCTGCGACTTTGGTCACATCAGCACCAACAACTTCACAGAGATTGGCCAGTGAGTTAATGAATGAGATCGAGGTGGCCAAAAATGAGTTCGAGGCATATTTGATCATCTCGGCCGTTTTAAGATTAGTCGTCAGAATTGGAGCCTGTTGCGGTACATAGAGCTCAGTCATAAGCTCAAGAGCTTTGGCTGATTCGGCACCGATGACTACCCGATCCGGCTTAGAAAAATCTTCGACCGCTGAGCCTTCGCGCAAAAACTCAGGATTAGAAACAACGTCAAACTCGCCAGCATAGGTTTCGGCGATAATTGAACGAACGCGTTCACCGGTACCGATAGGGACCGTACTTTTATTAACAATGATGCGATAACGAGGCTCAGTCTCGGCATTGAGAGCGGCGGCAATCTCACGGGCGGCGGTATCGATCTGGCTGAGATCGGCCGAACCATCGGCAGCCGATGGTGTACCGACGGTAATAAAGATAATATCGCTGGCCTGGATTGCTTCTTGGTTGTTAGTAGTAAAGTCGAGGCGTCCCTCACGAATATTGTGGGCTAAGACCTCTTCGAGACCGGGTTCATAGATTGGGCTGATGCCCTCTTTGAGTCGATCGATCTTTTGTTGGTCGCGGCCGGTACAGATGACTTGATTGCCAAGATCGGCTAAACAGGCACCAGAAACTAAACCAACATAACCAACACCACCAATCATTGTGATTTTCATTAAAAGCTCCTCTTAATTCTCTGCGGCTATCTCATGTTTAAAGTATTCGATGGTTTTCTGCAAGCCTGACTCCAGATCGATATCTGGTTGCCAGCCAAAAAGCTCTTTAGCTAGGCTAATGTCCGGCTGTCGTTGCATCGGGTCATCTTTGGGTAGGGGACTATACTCAATCACTGATTGGCTGTTCGTCAACTTTATTACTTTAGCGGCTAACTCGGCAACTGTAAACTCGCCAGGGTTGCCAAGATTGATCGGACCGGCCTGCTGACTCTCGAGCAGCAAGATGAAGCCGCGAATTAGATCGTCGACATAGCAAAAGCTCCGTGTCTGTTCGCCCTGACCGTAGACAGTGATCGGCTGCTGGCGCAAAGCTTGAACGATAAAGTTTGAGACAACGCGACCATCGGCTGGGTCCATCTGCGGTCCGTAAGTATTGAAGATGCGAACAATCGCCGTATCCAAGCCGTACTTTTGGCGATAGCTATAGATCAGGGCTTCGGCGTAACGCTTCGATTCGTCATACATACTTCTCGGTCCGTAGCTGTTAACGTTACCCCAATAGCTTTCGGGTTGAGGATGAATTTCGGGGTCGCCGTAGACTTCGCTGGTCGAGGCATGGAAAAAACGGGCCTGTTGCTCTCTGGCTAATTCGAGTAGATTCTCGGTACCTATGGAGCCAACCCGGAGCGTTTCCAAGGCCAAGCGTTGATAGCCCGGAGGCGAGGCCGGCGAGGCTAAGTTCATAATGTAATCAAATTTAATCTTACGCAGTAGCGACGGCAACGGTTGACAGATATCAGCCTCGATCAGCTCCAAAAAATTAGGCTGACCAACTAACTGGTTTAAATTACGCTGTCGGCCGGTCGAGAAGTTATCTATGACGACCACTTTATATCGAGGCAAGAGTGCCTTGACGAGGTTGCTTCCCAAAAAACCGGCACCGCCACTGATCAGTATCTGTTTCATTGTTTACTCTCTTGATTGACTGGCTTAAATTTGGCTGCTTCGGCCTGCCACTGTTTGGCATAACGGGGCTTGAGATAGTAGCCTAAGATATTTTTTCTATAAAAGATAGCGAAAGTATCTTCTAACGCCTTGATAATAGTTTTTGACTTGAGTGAGCTATTGGCAAAGTTAAAGTTCATCTCGACCGGTGCCTCGATAATTCGCCGATAGCCAAGCATCGTCGCCACCACTAGCATCTCGACATCATAGGCGTATTGTTTGACCACCATCCTTGGCATAACTTCTTTGAGGACCGATGTTTTAGCCAGCTTCAAACCTGTTTGAGTATCGCGAACCTGAATATTAAATAATAGTCGCAGTAGCCCGTGATAAAGGGCGCTATTGATCCGTCTACCTAGCGGATAGTTAACGCGGCTCATCGGGTGTCGCTTCGAGCCGATGACGATATCAGCATCGAAGGCTTCGAGGACCTTGACGAAGCGCTCGATATGGCTAGGGTGAAAATCACCGCCAGCGTCGATAAAGGTAATGACATCACCTTTAGCTCGACTGACGCCATACTTTAAGGCGTAGCCTTTGCCTTGGTTTTTGGCGTAGCTAATGACTCGCAAGCTTTGATGTTTAATCGCCTTGGCCTCGGCTTCGGTTGCATCGGTACAGCCATCGCAGACAACGATTAATTCGTAGGGATAGCTAATCTTGTCGAGCTCGGTCAAGAGATCGGTGGTAGTCAAACGAATATTCTTCGCCTCGTTATAGGCTGGCACAATGACAGAGATTAAATCAACTTTAAACATTATGGTTCCCTGTGCAGAGGTAGTAGTTTAGTTGGCCAACTTTCGAGGATCTGGGGCCATTTGAGATAGAGATAGTAGCCAGTTAAGAGAATGAAGCCCATGGCGTTAGTCAGCAAGAGGTTATTAATGATGACTGTAAAGTTATCATGTCGCCACCAGATTAAACCGATCTCTAGACAAGTAATCAGACCGAGAGCGACAATAAAGAATCGATTACCGATCGAAAGAAAGTAGTTAACCCAAAGATTGGTTAATGAGTAGAGTAGCATCGCCGCACCAAATAAGCCCAGATAAGGGGCGACGCTGATAAATTCGGCTTTGTATAAGATATTGACTACCGTCGGTGCAAACCAGTAAAAACCTAGACAGCTCACCAAACCGATGGCAAAGACCAGGAGGAACGATTGCATCAGGATTAAATAGTGCTTCTGATCACGACCGCGTAGGTCAGAGATCATCGGAAACATGACCGAGACAACCGGAGTAGTCACAAAGAGTACGATCTTGGCCATGGTTGAGAGCGCCGTATAGAGGCCAGCCGTATGCGCATCGAGAAAATGCTTAACTAGGATGACATCGATTTGTAGCAGCAGTGTGGCAAAGATAAAGGCCAGAAAAGCGGTCCAGGAGTACTCTTTGGCCTCGGTTGGTAAATGAGCGATTGGCTGACTCGGCTCTTTGAGTAGCTGGCGAATCGGCCAAAAGCTACCAAGATAAGCGATGACTGTACCGATTAAAATGGCGACCATCGCCCCGTTAACGCCAAAGCCAAGACTGACCAAGGTCAGACCCAAAATCAGCTTGATTAAGGGATCGATATTTTGATTGATGACGGAATCAAAGAAGCGCTGCAATCCCTGGAGTAAGCCTCGGTTAATTGGCAAGACAAAGAGAAAGGCGAGGATCGGTGAGATAATGATAACTGGCGTAGTTGATGGCAGCTTTAAGAAATCGGCGATCCAACTGCTGGCTAAGGCGAAGATGATGGCGATCAAAACACCGACGGCCGCCATTCGTTTGGTCAAATGAATCGCAAAGGCCTTGATCTTGCCGCCTTGGTTCTGGGCTTGGTAGTGAGCGGCATAGCGCATGATGATGGTCGAAACGGCGTTGGTGGGCATGGTGATGATGACTATCAGGCTTAAGAGGGAGCCAATGATGCTGTATTCGCTCGGGCCAAGCCTCTGACCCATCTGGGCGTTAAAGAGATAGTTAAAAACTGAAAAGATCAGAGTGCCGACGAAATATATTAAGCTGTTCTTGAGGAGTTTCAGATTCATCTACCCTATATTAAGGCGAAAGCTCCAGAACTGCAACGGGTACTGCCAGGGCTTTAGATTTTTTTAATATTTGCTATGGTAACAAAGAACAGATGGAGGGAGAAAGGATGTCCGTGCGACTACTACTTGTCGAGGACGACCAGCTCTTAGCTGAGCCACTCTTAAAGATTCTGGATAGCTGGTTCGCCACCGACCACCAAACTACGGTCAAGGGTGCGCGACAGTTAATTGAACTCAATCGTTACGATCTAGCGATAGTCGATCTTGGCTTGAGCGACGGTCATGGGGCGATGGTGGTCAACTGGTTGAGACACTATCAGCCTCAAACGGGCATTCTCATCTTGACTGGACAGGCCGATGAACAGGTTGAGTGTCATTTACTGGATACGGCTGTTGATATGTTGCTACACAAGCCAATCTCGAGCAGTCTTTTAATCGCTAATTTGACGGCATTGCTTCGTCGTCAACCGAGTCGAATCGATGATCAGCTCAAGCTGGGTAATCTAGCGCTTCATCCAGTCAAGCGGTTGGCCTATTTGGCCGGCAAGCAGTTGCTTTTGGGTCGTCGAGAGTTTGATCTCTTACACTATTTGGTTCAGAATCGAGAACGACCTGTTTCGCGACAGGAATTAATCGAACAGGTTTGGGGCGAAAGTATCGATCCTCTAACTAATGTGGTCGATGTTCATGTTCGTAACATCAGGCGTAAGCTCGGCTTAGGCCGAACCGGAATTATTCGGACTATTCACGGTATCGGCTATCAGGCTAAGGCTTAATGACTAATCTGTTGATCCTTCTCGGTCTGAGCTGTTTGGCAGGTGTAGGTCTCGGCTTGAGTTTAAACTTTGCCTTACAACGCCGGCTAATTCGGCGTTTTTTATTAGTTGATGCTTTGGAGCCGAGATTTTTGGCCACTCAAAGGCAACTGAACCGTCAGGGTACGCTCAAGCAACTGGCGCACGATTTGGCCTCGCCTCTGATGGCTCTAGAGCTGACCGTGCCTGTTTTAGATTGGCCAGTTAGTCAAGAGCAGTCAGCGGCCAGCTTGGCTAACGAGTGGCGGCGTGCCGTTAGTGATTGGCAGAAGATCTCTACGCAAGCCGTCGAGCTCTGTCAAAACTATCTCCAGTCCGATCTTCAGATCGACCGATCGACCGATCGAGTCAGCGCCCTCAACGATATAGAGTTACCGCTGATCGACCTCGTTCATCAGGCCATTGATCGAGTCGCGTCGTTAACTCTGACGAAACAGCTGTCAATCAAGCTGGTGATTAGCAGTGAGTTATCTCTCGAGCCTGATAGACTACAGTCTTTGATGATTAACGAAGTCGCCGGCCAACGGATTTTGGTGAATCTCTTGACTAACGCCATCAAGGCAAGCTTCACAAGGGACGAGGTTCGTCTGGAGCTAACGCAAACCGACGCTGTCTACAGGATTAAGATCGTTAATACAGGCGAGCTGATTGCTTGGCACGAGATTATCGACTGGGTCGAACGCTCGAGAGCTACTGTTTCTGGTCAACATGGCCACGGTTTAGCCAGCGCCTTCCGACTTTCAGAAGAGCTAGGCTGGCGAATACGTCTGGTGCCACGAGTCTTAGGCGGTCTCGAGGCGACAGTGGAAATACCCCGTTCATCGCTTGGCAATCGCGCGCTTTAGGGCTAAGATAGAGCTATATGAGACCTATCCTTTTTTCCCTGGGTAGCCTCAATTTTTATTCTTATGGAGCACTGACAGCGCTTGGTTTTGTGGCGGCTGCCTATCTGCTGCGTTATTTAGCTAAGCGCAAACGACTCTATACCTCTAAGCATCGCGATTACTTTCTGATCGACACCATCTTGATCAGTCTGATTAGTGGCGTGTTGTTGGCTCGACTAGCCTATTTCTTTTTATATCGTGATGCCTCATTAATAGGTGAACTGAGCTTCTGGCGCAATCTAGTTCTGGGCGGCTTTGTCTTTTATCCAGGCTTATTAGGTGGCGTAACTGCCTTTTGGATCTGGCTAAGTCGGCATGCCGAGCCATTGCCTAACTGGTTTGACTGTCTGATACCGGCGATTTTTTGCGGCCTTACTTTTAATGAGTTCGGGGCATACCTAAACGATGGTTACGAATATCACTTAGTTGGCAGTCTATTAAACTTAGTCTTTGGCTTAACTACTGTCCAAACTGCCCTGATCGAAAAAAAGAACGGCCGTGCTTTTTGGCTGGGGTTAGTCTTCTTATTTGTTTCTCAGTTCTTTTTAGCCTTTTGGCGAAGTGAGCTCTACCAAATCGGTGCCCTTAGTCTAGGTCAGATTTTTAGCCTGATCGGCATTGTCTATGCCAGTTATTACTTTTTTAAACACTTAATTTACGCCAAATAGACTCAGCTGCTGGCGCGTTTGCGAGACGCATTGCTATGCCTCGTAGACATAGAAACACTCTCGCTCGAGAGTGTTTCTATGTCGATAATGAATTTATCGGTAGTCGTTATTGAGCTAGAGTCTGCTTAACTTGCTTAACGATGGCCTCAAACTCGGTAGGATGAAACTCAGCTAGCTCGGCCAAGGCCTTGCGGTTGAGCTCGATCTCGGCTTTTTTCAGGCCAGCCATGAAAGTTGAATAAGTTAGATCGTGCATACGGACCGCGGCATTGATCTTACTAATGAAGCGAGCACGAAAGACGCGTGACTTAACTTTGCGGTCACGATAGGCGTACTCGGCTGCTCGAATAACCGCCTGTTTGGCTAGTCGAAATAGCTTGCTGCGGCCTAATTTATAACCGCTGGCTAAGGCTAATAACTTTTTATGTCGGCGACGGACAACCGTGCCTCTTTTAACTCTTGGCATATGTTTCCTTTGAGATGTTAGTTGCTAATGGTTTAGACGCCGTAGGGAAGATGCTTAGCGATAGATTTGGCATCAGCCTTGCCTAGCGGGAGTTTTTGCTTGGATTCACTCAAGGTGCGCTTGCTTTTGCCAGTGGTGCGATGTTGAGCGCTGGTGTTTTGACGCATAATTTTGCCATTTTTAGTAATATTGGCAATGCGTTTGGCGATTGATTTGATGGTTTTCAGCTTAGGCATCTTAGTTTCCTTTGCGTTTGCGGAGGATGGTCAGATAGCGATTACCCACTTTTTGTGGCTCCGATTCGTAATCAGCGTCGAGCTCTACCTGAAAGCGGCGAATAATCGCTAACGCTTTGTCGGCAAAGATATTCTCACGACCGTGGAGTTGGAGAAAGACTTTGACTTTCATGCCAGCGTCAAGAAATCCTTTGGCTCTTTCGAGTTTAGTTTGGAAATCGTGCTCGTCGATCTTAAAGGAGAGTTTAACCTCTTTAAGTTCGCCGGCGTGTTGACGGGCGCGCTGTCGTTTCTCTTTTTTCTCCTGTTCGTAGAGAAATTTACCATAGTCAATGAGTCGAACCACCGGTTGAGTGGCGGCTGGATTAACTAGAACCAAATCAAGCCCTTGCTCTAAAGCGAGCCATCTGGCCTGATCAACATTGACTGAACCGTAGTTATTGCCATCCTCACCAATTAAAACAAAATAATCGTGATTTAATTGATCATTGGCTAAGAGTGGTTTACTAATCGGTTAATCCTTGTCTCAAATATTTGGTCTTGGTCCAGTTATATCATGAGAGGCAATTATTTTCAAGCCTAGTGGGTGAAATTTCAGAGTTAATGGCAGAGTGGTTAACTGAGTGTCTAAATGCCAAGTCGCCAACGCTGGATCGGTCATGAGTTGACAGCGATCGACAGTGACCTGAGAGACGGTTGTTTGCTCGTGTCTGCCATCGCCGGCCGTTGACTGGCGTTGCCAGGGAAGACGCCAGCCCCTAGCCCCTGTCTGAGGCGGATAGATAGTTACCCTGGCATTGACCTCTATTCTGGCTCGCGACAGTTGACCGGTGATCTGCCAATCCTGATCGGCTAAGAGGCTGTCGGTATAGCTGAGGCAAAACTCAACTGGGTTAACCGTCCGCATCTCGACTGTATCGTAGCAACCGGCCTCGGAATTTAGCTCTAGCCAGTCGATCTGTTTAATCGGTCTTTTTAAGAGTAATTGACAGGCGTCGGGAATGGTTGTCTTGCCAAAGAACTGCTCATAGCGAGGATTGTGACCCAAGGGTATGGCCCCAAAGGAGCCAGCCTGTGCTAAGCCAACCAGGCCAGCCACCTGATTGAGATGCCCATCATCGCCAACGGCAATGATGCTATTAAATTTACGGGCTAGAGCCAGTTCGATCTGGTCCTTAGCGCGCCGCAGAGGACTTATCTGGTTAAACTCACCGGCGATGCCTAGGTTAGCCAGTAGGGTTTTAAGGCCGTTCAGGCGAGTTTGTTCGGCCGCTGTTAACTTCTCGGCCAAAATATAGTAGTACACTCTGCCTCTTCATCTTTGGCGGCGGATAATGAGTTATTCGATAGAGCTATCGTCTGGCGATTGCTTAACGCCCTGACCATCTTCGTTCATTTTACAGTTGCCAACGAGTGTGGCGCCGGCCTCAACCGAGAGAATTTTAGTCACGATACTGCCAAAGATCCGACCAGACTTGGTGATCTCTAGGCGTGAATGAGCGATAATATCGCCTTTGACGACTCCGGCGACGATAATATGATCGGCGCTAACGGGTCCGTTAATCTCGGCGCTTTCGCCAATTTGAACCTGTTTATCTGACTTGAGTTCGCCAGTCAACTGTCCGTTGACGATTATATCTTGTGAATCGATCAGGTTGCCATTAAGTTTGACCTGAC
>CAZQGJ010000003.1:0-34204 GCA_964592905.1 uncultured Candidatus Saccharibacteria bacterium
GCTTTGGAAACAATATTTTCAGTTTATGCTGGTCAATGCGATCGGCCTTGTCTTTAATAACGGTTTAACTTATCTCTTTACCAAGGTTGCTACCGTCGGTAGCTACGAGCAGTCAGCGTTTTTAGCTAAATTATTAGCCAGCGGTCTAATTGTGATTTGGAATTACAGCATTAGTCGACTGGTTATCTTTAAACCGCACAGCTAGACAACGAATTTTGAACCTGTTATATTGGCAAAGACGGAGAGGTGGCTGAGTGGTCGAAAGCGACTCACTGCTAACGAGTTAAGCCTCATAAGGGCTTCCAGGGTTCGAATCCCTGCCTCTCCGCCAAGAGAATTGTAATTGACATGAGTAGTACAAAAAGCAATGCACCGAAAACTCTGCCGTCGTCGGCTTCGGTTACTGAATATTTAAGCCAACTACCAATTGAGAAACAGCAAGAGTGCGAGGCACTAATTAGGATCGCCAAGCAAGTTTGCGATTGGCCGCCAGTGCTTTGGGGTGATAGGATTATTGGCTTTGGTCAATATAGTTACCAATATGCATCGGGCCGATCCGGTATCTGGCCAGCTTTTGGCTTTGCTCCAGCCGGGAAACGACTGACGATTTATATAACCAATGGCTTTGAAGGTACATTAGAACTCAATAAACAGCTCGTGGGCGCCTCATTCGGTAAATCTTGTCTCTATTTAAAGGAACTGGGCGATCAAAATCTCAGTATCGTCAAAGAACTCTTTCGTCAAGCGATGGAATATCGACAAAAGCATGATCAAGCGAGTTAAAGCGCTGCCAGATCATTGGCAATGGCTCTTAATTTTAGCCAGCTACATCGCAGCCCTAGCGCTACTAACCTGGCCCTGGCTAGTCGACTGGACGCATTATTATCTTTTTGATCAGGGCGATGGCTACCAAAACATATGGAATAGTTGGTGGTTTGGACAGGTCTTACAGAGTTATTTCGACCAGACACCTGGGCATCTCAACCTCTTTTATACAAACTATTTGCATTATCCGCACGGTGTCAATCTTGGTTTTCAGACCTTTTCAATCTGGAACTTGCTCTGGATTCAATTATTGCAAAATATTTTCAGTCCGCTGATCAGCTTTAATCTGGTGATCGTTGCCGCCTATGTTCTAACGGCCTATTACGGCTTTTGTTTGGCCAGAAGTTTTGATGTTAGGCCGAGTTTAGCCTGGCTGGCTGGGCTGGCGATCGGCTTGAGTCAGTGGCACCTGACACACGGTTACGGCCACCTCAACCTAATTACTATCTACCCCTTAGTGGCGATGGCTTATTACCTCAAAAAACGACAGTGGCTTGGGGTAACGTTAGCTCTGATATCGACCGGTTTAAGCGATTACTACTATCTATTATACGGTTTACTGATCATCGTGATCGTTCTTGCCACCGAGTTCAGAAGAAAGTTGAGACAACAGACTCCAGAGTCTATAAAAAGCAGACTGAACCTCAAGCTAAAGCTCCAAGAGTTTTGGTCAGAGCAACGCAGCTTTATCCTAGCCGTGGCGATAGCCGGACTAACGTTAAGTCCGGTAATCTGGCCAACCGTCATACAACTTTTTACCGATCCGACTCTCACCTCGCACAATCCAAAGGATTATGGAGTCGATCTGGCCTCGATCTTTTACCCCGGACAGATCTGGCGCTTTGGCTGGTTGACTCAAGCGCTCTGGTCAAGAAACTATTTGGGTTTAATAGAGGGCTCGCAATATTTTGGCCTGCTCGGCCTATTTGGGTTATTTGCCTGGCTCTTGAGCTATCGTCGACTCTCGGCCGAGGCTAAGTGGCTGGGTTGGCTGGGTCTGATATTTTTGTCTCTAGCCATCGGCCCCACCTTACATTTATTCAGACATTCTTGGGATCTCTGGATCTCTCCTTACAAAATCTTAACCACAGTCATGCCACCATTAAAACTAGCCGGTGTAGCTAGCCGTTACGCCAACGTTAGTCAGATTATCTTTGTCCTAATCGGTGCAATCTGTTTGCAGAAACTCTTACCAAAACAGCGACTCACTAGCTGGCTTTTAATTGGCTGTTTAGCAATAGTCATCGCTCTTGAATCATCGACTAGTCAACTGCCCCGGACTCCGGCGATCGTGCCAAAATGGCTCGAGAGCGTCAAGCGTCAGGGACCAATTATAGATCGACTACATACCCCAGAACAGGCGATGTACTGGCAGACCATACACCATGAGCCGCTTTATGCCGGCTATGTCTCGAGACTGCCTGCCAGCACCGCCAGACAGACCAACCAGATCGGCGAGCTGATCAATAACCAAGATTTCAATGCCTTGGGTCGACTCGGCTTTAGGCAAGTCATTGTGCCACTCGATAGCGATTGGCGCGGAACGCTGACAACGATTTATAGCGATGAAGAGTTGGCTATACTCCGTCTGCCTTAATCTCGCTATAATAGAGCTATGAATCAACCAACAGAGCCGATCGACAGTCCTGCGTCAGCTAGCTTTGAGTGGCGAACGCTCAGCTTTCCGCTGCATCAGAGGCATCAGTGGTGGTTTCCCATCTTTGCCTTGGTGACAGTCGCGCTCTTTGGTTTAACTATGGTGGCTGGCGAATATCTCATTGGCTGCATTGTGGTGGTTGGCGCCTACGTACTTTACGAACTAGCCAATCGGGAACCAGAAAAACTCTCGGTCAAAATCTCTGACGAGGGCGTGCAAATTGGAGATCGGATTATTGGCTATAGCGATTTACGACGCTTTTGGCTGATCGAAACCCCAGACCATCATCTATTACACCTCGAGCCTCAGGCCCGGCTGGGTTGGCCGATCACGATTCCCTACGAGGCAGAGGATAGACTAGCCATCCAAGAGGCCTTGCGACATCACTTAGATCAAGATCACGAGGCTAAAGAAGATTTAGCTGACCGAATTAACCGCTGGCTGAAGCTCTAAATCAACACGAGCTCTCTCCAACTGAACCAGGACAACCAACCAGGCAAGATATGGAGCAGTTAGGCCATAAATAAAAATTCCAGGCCAAACAAGTATATTAACGTCGACTTGGTTAGAACCAGCAAAAATGATAGCCAAGACCAGCAATGAAAACAATAGAAGTGAAAACTGCAAAAGTAGGTGCCAATACTTTCTTCCGATCTGCACCACCCTCTTGATAGCGGCTAGTGGCCTCAGTTCACCTAAGACAACGATAAATCCGATAATGAAGCATGAGCAAATAAATAAGGCCAGAACGGGCCAAGCAAAAATAGCCAGGATAGCTAATAATCCCACACTAAGTCCTAAACAGACCAGATTAAGCAACAAGGCCAGTATGACCGGTACAAAGTATCGTCTCAAGGCAAGAATTGATCGAGACGAAAAATTTGCCGAAAGGCTGGCATTGCCTACGCAATCGGCTACAAGAATTTGCAAGCAAGCTAGAGCGCATAGTCCTAGTAAAGCAACTAAAATTATGACTGGTAAAAAGCTGATTTCGTCCTGAAAATATAAGGCTGGAACGCCACAAAATAAATATGTCGCAAGGCTAAAACCCAAGGCTAGGACTAAAAAATATCGCCAATGACGCCCATAAAGAGTTATGAACGATATCGCGGCAGGCAAAGAATTTTGCTGCACGGGAATCATCCTATTATTTGGAGCCGATATAGTCAGTATTAAAGATTAAATCCGTTCCAAAATTAATGAGAACGGTAATGCCTAGGAGTACGATAACCCCTATGATTGTAAGGGCCTTGGCCCACTTGATCCAAGAATCTGCCTTGATGACGATCAAGTCCTCATCAGTTTTAGATTCTGCCGATTGACGATAGATCGATAAGAGGGAAAGCATCAGTATCAATGATAAGATCCAACTAGTTAGAGCGTTCAGCAACATACTTAAATTAGAACTTGAATTAGGCTGAAAGATAGAATCAACCAATGAACCGAACATGAAATATACAGCCATTAACTCGACCACAGTCCTAAAAGATCTCTTTAATTGACGAGTACTTGCGACTATTGATGGCCAGACGGCAAGCTTACCCAAAACGATAAAGTAAGGTAGGAACATAAAACTCAGAGCCAGCCAAACACCGGGAACGATGAATAAGGTTAGTCCCGCCAAAACGATTAAACCGGAAACAAAACTAGCCAATACTAATGGCCAAAAGCTCTGACTTAGTAAAGTCTTGAACTTTGACCAGTACTGATTGCGGTTCGATTCGATAACTACCAGTAAGGCTATAGTTCTTACCGAAGTATAGAACGTGATCAGTCCGAGGGTTAACAGAACCGGCACGCTCAGCAAGAGTTGCCAATAAGTTGCGCTATGCGTGTTGCGGACAGTGATCAACCAATCTTTGGCGGAATCGATCGAATTCAAGCGTAAGCCGAAGCCATTAATATCAACCTTGGTAAGATCAAGAATATCAAGGCCGTTCAGAAGCCAACCACTCATCGCGATCACGACGAGAGTAATTAGTAACATTACAACCCAAGTGAGCACTTCGAGTGCGGCTAGATCCAAATATTTCGTTTTAAAAATAGCCCAAGCCTGCTTGAGATACCAAAAGCGGTCCAGAAATTTAGTTAGTGCTGATGTTTTTGACATTATATTCCTTGAAGCTCTCTAATTGACGACCTCATTATGGCCGTTAGGCATTCATCATAGCAACTTCAACAGGGATAGACAAGGAGTTTGATATCGGGTATAGTGCCGATAGGCGCCTGTAGCTCAGTGGATAGAGCGTGTGCTTGCGGAGCACAAGGCCAGGGGTTCAAGTCCCTTCAGGCGCGCCAACAGTAGTTTGTTTAAAATTTAGAATATGAACTCAAAAATAATCCAACTTTAACGGCTTATGAAAATAACGAAATTTGGACATTGTTGCCTATTGATTGAAGTAGGTGGAGTCAAGATCTTGACCGACCCTGGAATCTACTCAACGCAACAGACTGAAGTAAAAAATATCGATTTTGTACTCATCACGCACGAACACGCCGATCATCTTCACATTGATTCTCTAAAAGAACTTTTGAAAAACAATCCGCAGACAGAAGTCATCACCAATAAGAGTGTTGGCGTATTATTAGAAATAAATCAAATAAGCTTCACATTAGTTGAAGATGGTCAAAGTTCTAGCATGCAGGGAGTTTTGATTGAGGGCTTTGGCAACGACCATGCCCTGATGCACCCCTTAATTTCGCCCATTCAGAACACTGGATATCTTATTGCAAACAAACTTTTCTATCCGGGCGATTCATTAACAATTCCAGAAAAACCGGTCGAGATCCTGGCTCTACCGGTGGCAGGACCGTGGATGAAATTATCGGAGGCGATTGATTATGCGCTGGAGGTCAAACCAAAAACTTGTTTTCCTGTACACGAGGGCATCCTGAAACAACCAGGCTCTACCCACTTCATCCCACCAAGCCTACTTGTGCCCAAGGGCATTCAATTCATCGTTTTAGAAATTGACAAGGAATATGAGTTTTAACTGAGTCAACATGCCCTCTCGAAACGTTAATAATTCTCCCGGCAAAGCCGAGACAAGCAACCATAGAACTATCTATTTCGTTAGGCATGGTCAAGGTCTTGAAATAGATACTGCACTTGATCTAGACATCCGGCTCGATCCTCCACTTAGTAGCCTAGGACTACAACAGGCTACACAAATTGCAGAACGTTTACAAAAGGTACAGTTTGACACCCTACTCTCAAGTCCATTAAGAAGAGCGAGAGAAACCACTCAGATCATTTCCAAAGCGACAGATAAACAGCCAGAATATTCAAATCTATTCGTAGAGAGGATCAAGCCGACCGAGCTCAACGGGATGCC
The DNA here is from genome assembly GCA_964592905.1 of uncultured Candidatus Saccharibacteria bacterium. Lineage (GTDB taxonomy): Bacteria > Patescibacteriota > UBA1384 > CAYGGE01 > CAYGGE01 > CAZQGJ01. The sequence goes on from CAZQGJ010000003.1 coordinate 5,818, forward strand.
CAGAATTGAAAAACAGGCAAGTAGCTTGTGGCAGGCATGGGAAGAGAGCCTCTATCAAACTAATCTGCGTCTAGCGGATGGCGAAAATTACGCTGACCTAATCGCAAGAGTAGATCGAGCAATAGAGTATCTCGATCTTAGGGAAGAGCAGACAATCGTTGTCGTCACACACGGGTTTTTCTTAAGAGCTATTATCGCTCGGATTCTATTGGGCGACCAACTGTCAGGTACATTACTAAGAACGTTTCTCAACAATACATCAACTAATAACACTGGACTCACCGCCTTCAGCCTGAGTCAAGAAGTAACACAGGCCCGTTGGAAACTGCTTTATTTCAACGATTATTCTCATCTACACGCCAAACTTGACAGCCGACTTTGACACTTTTACGATAGAAAAGATATATATTTATTTCTGCGAGTCAAAGGCGGATCAATGCTACGAAAAATACAGTCAACTGGCAGCCAATCAAGAAGTCAATCATCGAATGATCGTTCCGTGCAAAGGCGGTCGTTTTTATTTCTGGCCACCCTCCTACTGGCTGTCGGCATAGTTGGACAGCTCATTACGCCTGGCTCGAGCCAATCGGACCCAACCTTGGTGGCTGCAGCCAAAAGCAATCACACTTCAAAAAACGATAAGTCATCAGTCAAACCCGCAGAGTTTAGATCGAATGAGCTCTTGGTCAAGGCCAAACCAGGCGAACTCAATAAGCTCAAACCAAAGCTAGAGAAGTTGAAAAATCTCAATATCAAGGCCGTTCAGTCAGTAACGCCAACGTCACCTAACGGGCAGCCGGCGGACGCCGGCGATGAGCTGTCACGCTGGCTGATCATCGCGCTAGATACGCCCAATACCTTGAGTCAGGCAAAATTTAATCGGTCAGAGCAAACTTTCGAAAAGACAGAGGCGCTAGCTGATCTCAATCGACTGACCGACGAACTCAAAAAACAGCCAGTAGTCGAGTTAATCGAGCCGAACTATCTTGTCAGAGCCGATTTAGAGCCGAACGATCCCTACTACAACAGCCTTGGCTCCTGGGGACAGAGTTACTTTGACCTCTGGGGTTTGCGTCAGATCAATGCAGCCGGCGCTTGGGACCTACAAACCGGCAGTAATGCCGTGACGGTAGCAGTGATTGATTCGGGCATCGACCAAGCTCACCCAGAGATAGCGGCTAATCTTTGGGTGAATCAAGACGAGATCGCCGGCAACTTCATCGACGATGACGCTAACGGCTACACCGACGATCGCAACGGCTGGGACTTCGTTCAGTACGACGGCAATCCTCAAGACGACTATGGACACGGTACGCATGTCGCTGGCACCATCGCCGCTATTGGCAATAATAATCTTGGCGTTGTTGGCGTCAGCTGGCAAAGTCAGATTATGAACATTCGTTTTCTTGATAGTCAGGGCTATGGCTCGATGATGGCCGCCTCGCAAGCTCTCAAATATGCCGCAGATAACGGGGCTAAGATCGCCTCTAATAGCTGGGGCTGTAACTGTCTCTCGACCTTGATTGACGACGCCGTCAGTTATGCGGAAACCAAAAATATGCTGGTCGTGGCCGCTGCCGGTAACGATGGGCAAGATGCGCTGGATTACACGCCGGCCGGGGTCGAACAGAGCTTGACCGTTGGCGCTAGTGATACGACCGATGCCTTGGCCTCTTTCTCTAACCGCGGCGCCAAGCTCGATGTAGTGGCGCCAGGAGTCGATATTCTCTCGCTCAAAGCGACTAATGATAAAATCTGCCCGGCTGCTAAAACAGTCGGCACTATCTATTGTCGCCTGTCTGGCACCTCGATGGCCACTCCGCATGTTAGCGGTTTAGCTGCCCTGCTCTTGAGTCAACAGCCGAACCTTAATCTCACAAGTTTACGCTATTGGCTGAGGCAAGGAGCGGTTGACCTGGGTTCAACTGGACGGGACCTAGCCTATGGCTATGGTCGAATCAACGCCTTTAACAGCCTTAACACACTAAGCGATCTCGGGCTGGAGGCTAAGATTACCTCACCTAAGACTCGCACTTCTCTAACGACAGGCGTCTCGACTATCGCTGTTCAAGGCACGGCCAGCGGTAATAATTTCGCTAGCTATACCTTAGAGCTCGGCAACAGTCGGACTCAAGACGGTTGGCAAACAATCGGCCAAGGTAGCTCGGCCATCGTCAACGGACAGCTAGGTAGTTTTAGCCTCGACAGTATTGACGACGGACTTTACTCTCTCAAACTATCGGTAACTAACTTGGCTGGTCAAACTACCGTCTATCAGAGTTATGACCTGACAGTTGATAACTTTACTAACCAGATCGATACACCGTTTAGCTATCTGCCTCGAGGTCAGGTCGAGCTAGTCGGTAGCGCCCTGACTAAGAACGGTTACGTTTTCGACCATTTTGAACTCGCCTGGGGCGAGGGGAGCAACCCGAGCAGTTGGTCTACTGCCGGCGTAACGTTGGTCAATTCAGGCGCTCAAACTGTCAACGACTCTCAATTAGCCACCTTGGATGCTAGCAGTTTTGTTGCCGGCCAGACCTATACCTTGCGCTTGACTACCTATCGCACGGTTGGATCGGCCTCTGTTAGCCTAAGTAGCTACACGGTTGATTCAGAGCTATTATCAGGTTGGCCTAAGCGCTTAAATGCCAACTTAAGCAGTGCCGATTACGGCCTGTTGATGGCCGGTCTCGTCGATTTGAACGACGACGATCAGCTAGAGATTATCGTGGGCGGCGATAAGCTTCGAGCTTACAATCGTGATGGCTCACCGGTGCCTGGTTTTAGCGTCACGCCGCTGGCTAATCATTATTTTATACAACCGGTCGTCACAGCTGACTTAAATAACGACGGCTCTCCAGAGATCCTGGCGACCGCCACCCGAACCGATGTCTACGCTTCGCGGCTCTATATTCTTAACGCCGACGGTACGGCCTACGCCGGCTGGGTTTCGCCCAATATGACCGGCTCATCTTATGACCACACGCCGACAGTTGGCGACCTCGATAACGACGGCACACCGGAGCTAGTCATCTTTACTGGCAGCTACCTCAATGCTTACAAACTAGACGGCACGCAATTGACCGGTTGGCCAAAACAGGTCTTGGGGAGCTTTGGTTCAGAGTTCAACGTTAGTCGGCCGACGCTCGTCGACCTCAATAACGACGGCAATTTAGAGATCGCCTATAGCTATGCCGATAACTTTAGCTCGCCGCGCGCCACTGTTGTCTTGCGCGACAATCAGGGCAATATGCTGCCAGGTTGGCCGGCCACTCTTAACCAGTCTGGCGTCACCAGTCTGGCCACTATGACCCCGGTCAGCGCTGGCGATCTCAACGGCGACGGACAAAAAGAACTCTTTGTGATGGCGGATAACAACTCCGTCACTCCAGGTGAGATGTTTGCCGATATCTACGGCTTTAACTATAACGGTTCGATCTTAGCCAGTTGGCCACGGCGAGTCGGGGATATGTCGCTCGATACTAGCGGTAACGGTCCGCGACAGACTTTGGCCTTGGCCGATCTCGATAACGATGGCTCTGACGAGCTGATCGCCGCCGCTGATAAACTAACCATCCACGATGCGGCCGGCGTTCGATTTAGTGAAACCGGTAGCGACCTCGGCACCACCTCGCCGGCGATTACCGATATCGATGGCGATGGACAGCTAGAGATTGTTTCGAGCGGCCGGAATACGGTCAGGATTTATGATAAAAACGGCGCAATTAAATGGGAGAAGGCGCTCGCCGCCGATCGCCAGCCAACAACCTTTCCGACACTCGTCACCGATCTGAATAACGACGGCCAGACCGAGGTCGTTCTGACGACGCAACGCTACAGCACCACGACGCCGCCGAATAACAGCGATATCGACACCTGGATCTGGCAGATACCAAATACCACCGGCAAGACTCAACAGAGTTGGCCGATCTATATGGCGAACGCCGCCAAAACTGGACGTTTGGCTCGCAATCTCGATCTGTTGCGACCTAAAATTAGCCTGACTAACCCGATAGTCAACCAAGAGGTCAGCGGGCAGATCGCTGTCACTACTAACGCCTGGGATAGTTACGCCGTGGCCAAGGTTGAGTTCTTCCTCGATGGCGCTAAGATTGCCGAAGAGTTGGTCGAACCGTTTACTTTAGAGTTGGACACTACACCTATAGCCAATGGCCCTCATCAGCTATCGGCTAAAGCGACTGATACGAGCGGCAACTGGCAGACTAGCGCGCCAATCGACTTTACGGTTAATAACGATTTAATCGCACCAACGGTCAGTATCGCCACCCCAGCTAACGGCCAGACGGTGAGCGGCGCTGTCGTAATTGAAGCCCAGGCCACCGATAACGTTGGCGTGACTCGAGTTGAATTCTTTGTTGACGGAACGCCGCTCGCGACTGACAACAATGCGCCTTTTAGCGCCAGCTGGGATACTACCAACCTAGTTCAGGGCCAGAGCTATACCCTGACGGCTAAAGCCTTCGACGCCAAAGGCAATCAAGGTGAGTCAACGCCAGTCAGCGTCACGATCGCAGATACCACTGGTCCACAGGTCAGTTTAACGGCCCCACTAGCCGGCTCAACGGTTAACGGTCAGGTGACAATCACGGCCACAGCTACCGATAACCTCGGACTTAATCGGGTTGAGTTTTATGTTGACAACACTCTCATCGCCACCGATACCTCGAACGCCTATAGTGCCGTTTGGGATACAACCGGCTTAGCTCATAATACAGCGCACTTACTCAAGGCCAAGGCCTTTGATAATGCCGGCAACGAGACGACATCGGCAGAGATTAGCGTCACGGTGACCGATATCACGCTCCCGACGGTCGCCATCACCAACCCAGTCAATAACGCCATCGTTACCCGTGGATCGCTGGTCACTATTCGCGCCAACAGTAGCGATGCTTCTGGGATAACCAAGGTGGAGTTTCGAGTTAATAACTCGCTCCTTTGCACCGATACGGTAGCCAGCGGTGAGAGTTATGACTGTAACTGGCGGGTCCCGACCAAACGGAATACGCTCTATACTATTCAAGCCAGATCCTACGATACGGCTGGCAATATCTCGAACCAGTCGATACAGGTCAGAAGTAACTAGTTAGGTTATTTAATAAGTAAGGCCCGGAGTTTATCCGGGCCTTGTTTGTCGAAACCCTCTCAGGGTTTTTGCGTTTTACCTTTGATGAAGATTTGTGGCGCACCTTCCCAGCCGCCACCAGTACAATACCCGTCAGGCCTTTTTTGGCCTACAGGCTTTTGCTCGTTCGAAGGTTTGTCGTCGCGCCAGACAGCAGAGCCGAGCTCTTGGCCGGTGACTCGATGACCTTCAAAGACTTCGAGCACCGCATCTACCAGTTCGTCATCATGCACAATAGCCTCATTCTAACGTACAAGTTACTTGCAATATACTGGAGTTTGAGTGAGATGTCAAGCGTTCTGCAGAGTCTAGCTCCCCCAGAAGTAGTTACGCCATTGGGCTGGGTTACTAAGTACGGGTGATTTGGCGGCAGCCTCGGCCTCGAGCTGTCGGCGCAGATGGTCAGGTAAATCTTCGGGCTGAACCGGTACCGAGACGACCTTTTCGCCTGGCTGACTATAACCGAGCTGTTCTCTGGCTTTGAGCTCCTTAAAGGTGGCGGTCTTGTAATACTCAATCAAATAGCGATAGTAGCTCGCCTGCTGTTTGAGCGAAGCCAGCTCGGCCTCGAGGGCCAAGATCTCGAGGTTGGTGGCATAGTTTCGCCGGACCGACAACCCTACAGCCCAAATCATATAGGCCGAAACAGCGATGACGATTAACTGCTCACCCAGGGTGGGCAATAACGGTCGGAGGCGTTTGAACCGCTGTTGCAGACTTTCTAGCCAATCTTTCAATCTCATAGACTCATTATAAACCAAATCGGCCGCTCCTGTCAGAGGAGCGACCGATCGGTGGCAAAATTGGACGCGTCTTACTTACCAGCGTTGATCGTTTTTAGACTCACTCGGGAGCTTACCAAGGGCGAACCAAACTACTCCGCCTAGTACCAGCAAACTGATCAAGGCGATTAGACCGGTTTTTAACTGACTGGACTGATTGATCGACTCTTGATCATCGACACTATCGATACTCTCGGGGCTCAGTGTCGGCGATGGCTCGCTAGTGGGTGTGACAGTGGCGGCTGGCGAAGCCTCAACCTTGGCCGGTGACGGCTTGACTGACTCTGGCTCGGTGATGACAGCGGCTTGCGGACTAGCCTCGCTCGTGGCCGGCTTGACAGTTGGCGTGGCCTGAACGGTGACAGCAGAGACAGCCGTCTCTGCCACCAGCTGAGTCGCTGGCGAGAGGCTCAAGGCGGCAAAGCTGGTCAACTGATCGATACTATTGACCGAGGCGACCTCAAAGCGATAAGAGGCCTTCATATCGGCTGAAGACAGTCGATACTCTAACCCAGACTGATAGATCGGACCGAACAGCGTTTGTCCATCGCTATAACGGATCGCATAACGCGTGGCACCGGCTACGGCCGCGTAGCTAAAGACGATATCGTTACCATCTTTAACCAGTCTTAGGCTCTGTGGTGCCTCGAGACTGGCTGGCTTAATCGAGACTACTAGAGTTTGCACATTGGAGAGGTTGCCAGCTCGGTCACGGACCATCACGACAATGAGTTGCGGCTGGCTACTCTTGGCCAGGTTACGCCAAGTTGTTTGAGTGATCGGCTCGAAGCCTTCGGAGTCGAGGGCGCCGTCGGTGGCGACACGCATCTCGACAACACCGCTACTGGCTGCTCCTAGAGGGTCGTTATAGCTTAGACCAATCTCGGCCTTTGGCTCGGTCACAGGACTGACTAAGCGTAGAGGATCAAGGATTGGTGCCAGTGAATCGACAGTGATGACTAACTGCTTTTCGACGATATTGGGCGCAAAATCCGCGACTCTAAAGAGGAAGGTATGCGTACCTTGAGTTAAACCGCTGGCTTGATAGCTAACCAGACCTTGTGCATCGGGAACTAGCGTCCGTACCAGCTGACCATCGAGAAAGAGCTCGACTGTCTTGACGCCGGCCGGGTCAACGATTTTGGCCTCGATCAAAGGATCGGTCGTGGCCACATAGCTGCCGCTTTGCAGACGAGTCAAGGTAATCGTGGCCGGTAGATTATCGACCGCACTCGAGGCGACAGATTCGGCACTGAAGTTAGAGTAAGCGCTACCGACCGATTCAATCTGATAGACATAGCTCTGACCGCTGGTGGCCTGTGTATCGACAAAGGTGTTGGCCGTACTGGCTAAAGTGGCGTAGGCGGTTGAACCGTACGAGCCGCTCGCCAAACGACGCCAGACTCGGTACTGCGTCAAGCCACTAACCGAAGCTGGTGGTGTAAAGTTCAAGATCAGCTGATTACCATGGTCGTTGGCGAAATCGACAACCGATAAGTTAGTAACGGCCGCTGGTGCCTGAGGCAACTCGCCAGCGCTCGCTGATGTTTGCGGCTCGGCGGTCCCGCGTAGCTGCCAATCGGCGCGGTTATCGTTGGTATCGAGAGCATTACCCAAAGAGCTAGCATTGGCTCCTGGCAAGCGTTCGAGACTACCGCTACCGGATAGACTGGGGGCGGCGTTGCCCTCGACTAAAGTGGCCGTTCCGTAACCCACCAAATCGACGATACTACTCGAACTGAGGCTAGAGACGGCTGTGGTGGAGCTAACCAGCGCCAAAGTCCCGTCACCCAAGCCGATGATACCGGAATAGGTTTGATCAGAGGCCTGTAAGCTGCCGTTAGGCCGCAACAGAAAATAACCATAGGCGGGGATGCTATTGGTCGAATCGAAATTAAAGATGGTCGTCAAAGGCAGACCACTCCCCGCGGCCTGATATTGCAACGAATAGCCGGCCAGTGACTGACGAGTGCCGGTTGGATTGTAGAGCTCGACAAACTGCTCGGTGGCCGAGGTCAGTTGAATCTCGCTGATGACCAGATGATTGGCCGGAGCTGCCGCTAAGCTCGCCTGTGGCATCGCCAAAGTTAATATAGCCAGAGCGAGAACGAAGAGCTGTCGGTAACCGTAGATAGAGACCAAAGGAACTGATTGTTTGTCTGTCGGCATGGCCTGCCTCCTCTAGAAGTGGATAATCAGATATATTCTGCCTGTCCCTAAACCAGAGCCTAAGGGGCATAAATATATACTTATTCTAGAAGTAAATATCAGGAGGTCAAACTGTGGAAAAAGTCGGTATGGTCGGTGCGACAGGGATCGAACCTGTGACCGGACGGATATAAGCCGTCTGCTCTAACCACTGAGCTACGCACCGGACTTAGCCCGAATATACTCGATTTTCTGACAAATTAACAGTCTTGAGCCAGAAAATGCTAAGATTAAACCATGTCTAAAGCGCTCAGTCTCAGTTTAATCGCCTTTTTAACAATCGCTAATCTCATCGTTTGGGGCTGGCTGGGGACAGAACGCGCCTTTGCCGAACGCGTCGCGCCGGCCGTTTGGTTGGAACAACAATCGATCGGTGGCCTAAGTCGGGCCGAGCTAGAAACTGAGCTCGATCAATTAACCGAGAGTCTAGATACGCCTCTAACCCTCACGGTTGGCGATCAGACAGCCACCATCAAACCAAGCGAACTAGGCATTGTCCTCGACCGCGAGCTGATAGTCGCCGAGGCCTTAGCCGCCAAGCGTCAACAGGGCAAGCTGGCCAAATTGATCTGGCACGAGGTCCCGCAAACGAGGAATCTCAACCTTCATCTCGATACCGATCGGGAGCGCTTCGATAGTTGGTTAATCAATAGCTTCAGCGGCCTCTTAGTCACACCGGTCAACGCTAAACTCACCCTCAATAGCGATCAGAAGTTAGAGTTTCAGCCTGGCACTATCGGCAAGACGCTCGAGGCCGAGCGACTACTCGAACAGATCCAATCGGCTATTCGACCGAATCAACCAGTCACTATTATTGCCAGCGTCAGCACTATTAATCCGAGCCTTTTCTCACCTAGTCAGGTCGAGCGGATTAAAACTCGACTGCAAAGCTTATTAGATAACGGGCTAAATCTTCAACTAGGCGAACAGACTAAGAGTCTGACCAAAGCCGAACTTTTTGGCCTCTTTAATTTAATCGAGACAGATAACGAGTTACGCGCCGAATTAGACAGCGCCAAACTAGATAAGATCCTCAACGAGATCAATCAAAAGATCGCGGTTAAGGCCGTGGCCGAAGAGAAGAACGCTTTAACCGGCGAGATCCTCCGGGCCGGTAGCCCTGGTTTAGAGCTCGAAGTTGTCAAATCGCGTCAAATCTTAACTGATTACCTAACCCAAGCCATCGCCTTAGACCAGGAACCAAAGTTCAAAACTACTCTCGCCTTGGCAAGCCTTGTAACGACGGCTACGAGCAAGAGCGTTTCGCCAGAGTTCTTACTCGGCCGAACACCGGGGCGTTATATCGAGATCGATCTCTCGGCGCAACGTTTGCATTTAATGGAGGGTGACCAGTATCATCGCACCTTTATCATCTCGACTGGCAAGTGGGACACTCCAACGCCGATCGGTGAGTTTCAGATATACAATCATCACCCCAATCCCTATTCCAAGCGCTACGGTCTGTATATGCCAAACTGGATGGCGATTACGCCCGATGGCGGCTATGGCCTGCATCAGCTCCCCTATTGGCCGGATGGTCGGGTCGAGGGTACCAGTCACCTCGGTCGCGCCGTCAGCCACGGCTGCGTGAGATTGGGACCAGGCGACTCGAAATATGTTTACGATTGGGCCGCCAACGGCACTAAAGTTTTCATCCATCAGTAATAGAATAGCCCCTCAATAGAAAATACCCGATTTGACTCGGGTATTTTCTGAATGGTTCGGCTAATGGCTCGGTTAAAAGTTTAAACTTCGATAATAACCGGAATGACCATCGGTTGGCGCTCGGTATGCTCATAGAGATACTCGGCCAACTCTTCACGGAGGGACTTACGAATATAGTCGTAGTTCATCGGATAGCGCGAGTTGTGATTAGTGAACATCCGTCGGACCTCTTGACGGGCCTTGTAGATCAGATCTTCGGCCGATCGCATATAAACGAAACCGCGCGAGATGATATCAGGGCTCGAGATTAGGTTGCCGCTCTGCTTATCAACGGTCAGAATGATGACAAAGATGCCATCTTTGGCCATCGCCTGACGATCGCGCAAGACGATATTGCCAACGTCTCCGATACCCAGACCATCGACCAAGACCTGTCCGGCTTGGACTCTTTCCGCCGAGACGCGACCAACACCATCGGCATCGAACTCAATGACGCCGCCGTTTTCTAAGATAAAGATCTTACCTGGATCAACGCCAAGTCTTTGCGCCATCCGACCGTGTTTGACCAGATGACGAAACTCGCCGTGAATTGGCAAGAAGTATTCTGGCTTCATCATGGCCATAATCATCTTCAGCTCTTCTTCGTTGGCATGACCAGAGACGTGAATGTCAACGGCCTTACCATAGATAACGTGAGCGCCCTGCTTGTAGAGGTTGTTAACGACATCAAAAACCGAGGCTTCGTTGCCGGGAATAATCGAGGCCGAAATGACTACAGTATCGCCACGCTTGACTTGAATATGGCGATGTTCGCCAGAAGCAATACGTGACAGAGCCGAAAACTCCTCGCCCTGTGAACCAGTGGTCAAGAAAGTAATCTGATGATCGGGCAAGCGCGAGGCAGTCCGTAAATCGACTAGCAAGCCTTGCGGCGCCTTCAAGAAGCCCAGTCGCATCGATTCGTCGATATATTTCTCGAGGCTGCGACCAGAGATGGCTAACTTACGACCGTACTTAACGGTGGCATCGATCGCCTGTTGAATGCGGTTAATCATCGAGGCAAAGGTCGTAAAGACGACTCGGCCCTTGGCATTTTTAAAGATTGAGTCAAAGGTTTCCGATAGAACCGATTCACTCATCTGGTAACCTGGCAGCTCGATATTAGTTGACTCCGAAAGCAGAAGCTTGACACCCTCACGCGAGAGCTCGGCGACTCTGACAAAGTCAAAAGGTTCACCAGAGATTGGCGTGTGGTCGATCTTCCAGTCGGTAAAGTGGGCAAAGAGACCCTGCGGAGTGCGAATGGCAAAGGCCAACGCATCAGGAATCGAGTGGGTGACGCGGACCGGTTCGATCTCGAAATCGCCTAAGCGAATCCGCTCACCGGCTTGAATAATATGAATCGGGGCATCGATACCGTGCTCGGTTAGCTTAATTTTAATCAAGCCAGCGGTTAAGCCCGAGGCATAGATCGGACATTTCATCTTCGGCCAGATATAAGGAATACCACCGATATGGTCTTCGTGTCCGTGAGTGATAACTAAGCCACGCAACTTACCAACATGTTCTTGAACATAGGTAATATCAGGGATGACCAGGTCGACTCCGGGCATCGATTCGTCAGGAAAGGTCATACCGGCATCAACAACGATTAAATCGTTGTCGGTTTCGTAGGCCATAATGTTTTTACCGATCTCACCTAAACCACCTAACGGGATCAGACGAAGTTTACCGGTTTTAGCCTCGGTATGTAACTTCGCTGGTTGAGGAGTCGTGGCGGGAGTCTGCTGAGTCGTATCCTCCATGGCCTGCATGGTCATGGCAAAGTGCGCCTCTTCGGCCGGCTGATTGTCAAAATCGCGGCGCATCGGCATGCGACGACGGCGATCGTTCTTGCGGCTATCGCCATTAGTTTGCGTTGGGGCAAAGGTAGGACTGGCGGTCGCAGCAGGACTAGTGCTGTTGACGGTGCTGTTGGCAGTGCTGGCAGATCGAGGGGCTGCGCTAGCAGCTGTTGTTCGACGCGGTCGACGCTCGATCACGTGGCCGTTATTGATGCTCTCTCGAGTAAATAGCGGCTCATTAGCAGTCGAACTCGAAGTTGGCCGATCGACTGGCCGAGGATTTGAATTCATAGGAGTTCCAGATTCGTTTTGACGCCAAGCGGCGACACGTAAACGGTTCGCCTCGGCCTCGCTCTGAGGTTGAGCTGGCGCATCGACGATGTTTTGTCGACGAAACCGAGGCGGAGCCGCATGATAAGCGGCAGCCGGCTGCTGAGGAGTGCCTTGTGGGGCGGACTGAGTTCGGTCGGTACGAGGATTGGTTCGAGAACTGTTGCGGGCTGGGCCAGCAAAGGCCTCGAAAGCTTGGGTATTAATTGGTTGAATAGTGGCGCCACGCGGGACGCTGCGGAGATCCTTGGCCGTAGTGGCTCGAGGAATCGGTGGGGTCAAGCTACGGGGCGGACGACCCGGACCGCGCTTGAGCGGTTGGTTAGCCGAAGCACCAGTGGCTCGAGAATCGAGCGGTTTCGGCATGGGATTTGAGTCGAAGTTATTCGACATGAGTACTTTCCTTTCTTTTGAAAGTCAGATATTGCAGAGCGGAGGGAGGGTCTTGATCGGTGTGAAGCGGCCAAGCTAGCCAATCCGACTCGGCAAACGAATTAATTAATTGTAAATATTGAGGTATTTGTTGAAAATCTGCCGCTAACACTGGCTCGAGCTGTCGATTATAGATGGCCGCTGCCGGATGATAGAGAGTTAGCGTGGGCGTGAGCTTAGGCATCAGGCGATCGATAACGGTGTGCCGCCATAAACGACCATGTTCTCGACTAATCTGCCAAGCTTGAAGCTGGCTGGCGGCAACACTCCGCTCAAAGAGCAAAGCGATAGCCGATATTCGACCAAGAGTGACGATCAGTTGAGGTTGGATCAGGGCAATCTCTTGGCAGAGCCAGTTAAAATTCGCCTCAATCTCGTCCGGTAAAGGATCGCGATTAGCCGGCGGCCGATATTTCACCAGATTAGTGATGTAAAGCTGTTCACGCGACCAACCGATGGTGGTTAGCGCCTGATTCAACCAACGACCAGAGGCGCCAACAAAAGGGAGGCCAGCTAGATCCTCGGCTTGGCCGGGAGCTTCGCCAATGAGAACGACATCTGCTTGCGGGTGACCATGACCAAAAACTGGTTGGCTAGCGGAGGCTAAACTCGGCAGTGAGCCGGATTGCGCCATATATGAGTTGAGAGCAGATAGGTTTTTAAACAATGGAGAATTAGCATATCAGGGATAGAGTTGTATGTCAAGGCTAACAGGTTTAATTTACTGGTAGGTTGTCTGTTTATAGATAAAGAGATCCCCCACTAGCACTGCCGGTGGGGGATCTAAGCTCCTCGAAGGAGCTACGAGTCGTTGCCGCGAGGAGGGCATTCTGTTAACCAGCGACCACACGGCGTATGGTCCAAAAACGCATGCCCTTCACTTGCAGTCAGACTAGGCCGTTGTCGAGTGTCCAAGCCTGTCCAGACGATCGATCGCCAGAATCGCTCCACTCTACCGTATAGCTCATCCAAGCCATCACAGTTGGAAAGGTTGTGATGAGCCATATTGCGCACTGACTCAAGATCGATGCACGGTGCAGCCCCTGACTTCTCTTGAAGGAGAAAATCGATGGCCTCTGCCTCGGTAAGCCCATCCCTGGAAACTAGCGCATCACGACACTGATCGAATGGTCTATCGATCCAGACTACTGTCACAGTGGCGTGTTGGTTTGGGAAAATTGTTTGCAGGTAATCAGCCTGATCGCCACGCCTGAGCCCATCGACAATGCAAATCGTTGGCACCGACGTACACCGAGGTACGATTTGCGGCACGTAGAGCGTGAAAGGAAACCCGAACTCATCTTTCAGTGGATGAGTATTCATGGCCTGACGAATTTCATCTCGCGAAGCTTGCGAACTACAGTTCAGTGCTAGACGAAGCTCTGTTGAGCCGATCGAGATACAGTTGACCTGATGCACCTGGGCAAGACGCTCTAGATGACCTCTCACAGTACCTTTGCCACCCGCTGACTGACAGGCAAGTGCGATCACCATGATCGGCTTCTTGGGTATTAACTGAGCCCTCATTCCCAAAACCCTCCGGGAAAAAAGTCAACTCGGACGATCCGAGCTGAACAGTTGAGATGTGGCCATCTTACGGCGAATATACTAGAGTGTCAAGGCTTTTGGCCTTGATTTCCGAGAGTCAGGCAACGCCAAGGCTAACGGCGGTCGCGAATGAAAGCCTGATAACGATGAAAGGCCTGTTTCGGTCCGACGACCAGTCGGGTCGAGCGATCAACATTGACGATAGAGTAACCCTGTTCGGCCGGAGGTGCCGAGAGATCCTCGATAAGGTTAAACACAAACAAACCGGCAACCGAGCGATCGGCGTAAGCCTGTTTCGCAATCGACTCAATGAAATCTGCTTGGGCCTTCTCGTTAGCATCAGCGCTACCGCGGCGGCGATTAACCTCGGTCAGCCAGATTGGTTTGCCAAAGCTCTTGAGCTTGGCCAAGAGCTCATAGGTCTGTTTCTTCTTGGCATCGAGGGTTGGTCGACTAAGGCTACTCCCCATATCTGAAAACCAGTTCCAACCCAGAATCTCAAAGGCTTTGTCACCACCCTCTTTCATAAAACGATCGAAGAAACCGGTATGAACCCATTGATCGTTGATCAGGCGGCGGGTGTTAGGATCGTTGTCCTTGACCGCCCGAGAGGCCGCCAATAACCAAGTTTTAACCGCTTGGTAACGGCTATCGACATAATCACCCTTGTCAATACCGTGATGACCGGCGGATTTAATGGCCACCGAGGCCGGCTCAGTCGCCAGCTGCCAAACGCTCACCTGACCGGCGCGGGGCTTAACTATTTTGGCCACATAATCGTAGGCGCTCTGATCGAGCGACGGATCGCTAAAGATATCTCGCGGGCCAAAAGGAATAATCATGACCACTTCGAGACCTGCCTCTCGGGCTTTGGCCAAGGCCGCATCGGAAGCAGTTGGGTTATTTGGAGCAAAGTCGATTCGGACGCTCTTGACCCCTAGCTCCTTAGCTAGGCGATACTGCTCGGGTAGAAATTCCTCGTTCTGATCGGCAAAAGGAAAGATATTCACAGATATTCCCCAAGTAAAGTTCTGTCGGTTGACTGCCGGTTTAGCGGGCGCCGGACTGCTTTTAGCCGCTGGCTTGGGACTGGTTGAGGCGACGGGAGTCGGCGTTGGCGTTACGGCTGGCGTTGGACTGGTCGTCGTAGTCGTCTGTATCGAGGCCACCGTAGTCGGTTCGGCAGGTTTGGCCGGCATTAAGCGCGCCGCCCCGGCCCCCGTTCCCACACCGATACCGGCAATCGAAACGATAGCTAAGAGCTGTCGAACAACCGGTGACAAAGAGGCTAAGCTGTGACGAAGAAAAGTAAACATACCTTCATAATATAAGCTAGCTGTCCACTTCTTGAAAGAGGACGACATTCTGATAAGATAGACAGGATACAGAACCGAGCAACTAAGGAGTACCGATGAAAGGTATTGTTCTCGCCGGTGGCAAAGGCAGCCGTCTCTACCCCATGACGCACGCCACCAATAAACACCTTCTCCCTATCTACGATCAGCCGATGATCTACTATCCAATCCAGACCTTGACCAAGGCCGGCATTACCGAAATCGCCGTCCTGACTGGCGGTCCTCACGCTGGACACATGATCCGCGTACTCAAAAATGGCCATGAGCTCGGCGTGACTCGTTTAGACTATATCTATCAAGAGGGCGAGGGTGGCATCGCTCAAGCCTTGGGTCTCTGTGAACGATTTGCCGATGGTGATTCAGTGGCGGTTATCTTGGGCGATAACACGACCGATGCCGATATCGGACCCGCCGTCCAAGAGTTTCAGTCTGGTGCCAAGCTCTTCTTAAAAGAAGTCAACGACCCTGAACGGTTTGGTGTAGCGGTCTTCGACCCGGCTGACGCAGAGAAAATCATCCGCATCGACGAAAAGCCTGCCCAACCCGCCAGTAATATGGCAGTTACCGGTCTATATATTTACGATAATGAAGTGTTTGAACATATTAAAAATATTAAGCCGTCGAACCGAGGCGAGCTCGAGATCACCGATGTTAACAATCGCTACATCGAGGCGCAGGCCATGAGTTGGTCGTTACTCGATGGCTTTTGGTCCGATGCCGGCAAACCAGAGTCGCTCTTTAGAGCCAACGCCTATTACGCGCGCAAACAGCTTGGCAGTGAGTTCGATCATTTAATGCAGAGTCTCGACTAAGATGTCACAAACTCTGCCAATTAATCTGACGCCCAAGGCTAAGTCCGCTCTGAGTACTCAGAGCTATGCTGCTGCAACCGTTCTCGATGGCGTGATGACACATGACTTACCGCATTTTATCGATGACGGTGGGACTTTTATCGAAGTGGCGCGCTTGACTGACGGTTGGCACGATTGGCTACCCGAAACCCAGGCCAAACAAGTCAGCTTCTCCCAGATGTCGCCAGGCGTGATCAAGGGCTTTCATCTGCATTTTCATCAAGACGATGTCTGGTTCATTCCGCCGAGTAGTCTGATGTTAATCGGGCTCTACGACGCTAGACAGGATTCTAAAACGGCCGGCCTCAGTCAGCGCTTAGTCTTAGGTGGTGGCAAGGCGCGATTGCTCAAGATCCCGCGCGGTGTCGCCCACGGAGTGCGCAATGTCGGCAATCAAGATGGCTTTATCTTTTACTTTGTCAGCCAACAGTTCGACGCCAAAGCGCCCGATGAACACCGCCTGCCATTCGACTTTTTGGGAGCTGACTTTTTTGAGTTAACCAAAGGCTAAGTTTAAAGGTTAAATTATGATTAAAAAGATACTTGTTACCGGTGGACTGGGCTTTATGGGCTCGGATTTCATTCGTCTGATGCTCGATACACAGCCCGAGATCGAGATAGTCAACCTCGACAAAGAAACCTATGCCGCCAATCGAGCTAATCTCAAAGACTACGATCAAAAAGCCAACTATCAATTAATCGTTGGCGATATCGCCGAGGCCGAGGCAGTTGACCGCGCCGCCCAGGCGCTCGATAACCAGATCGATGCGATTATCAACTTTGCCGCCGAGACCCATGTCGACCGCTCGATTGCCGATCCGACCGCCTTTTTGGCTACCGCCGTCCAAGGCACCTATCAACTCCTCGAACTAGCTAAACGACTCAAGGTCAAACGCTATATCCAGATCTCAACTGACGAGATCTTTGGCGAGATCGAGGTTGGCGGCTTTACCGAAGAATCACCAGTCCAGCCTCGCAGTCCCTATTCGGCTGCCAAGGCCGCCGGCGATCTCTTAACCATGAGCTATGCCAATACCTACGAACTGCCGGTTATCGTTACCCACTGCTGTAATAACTACGGACCGTTTCAATATCCTGAAAAACTGATTCCATTGGCCTTGACCAATCTAATCGAAGGCAAGAGTGTTCCGGTTTATGGCGATGGATTACAGACGAGGGAGTGGATCTTTGTCCGTGATCACTCCTTGGCTATTCAGTTTCTATTAACGCACGGTCAGACCGGCCAGGTTTACAACATCGGCTCTGGGGTTGAAAAAACTAATCGTGAGCTTCTATCTAAGCTGCTTGAGCTGACGAATTTACCAGCCAGTCGGCTAGAAACGGTACAGGATCGTCCGGGCCACGACCGTCGCTACGCTATCGATAGCGCTAAGTTGCGCTCGCTCGGTTGGCAACCGCAAACGGGCTTTGAACAAGGATTAGCCGAAACAGTCAAGTTTTACCAAGAAAGACGAGATTGGTGGGAACCGATTAAGGCCGGCGAATACAAACAATACTATCAAAAACAGTATCGACAGGCGGCCTAATGCGCATCCTGATCACTGGCGCCGCCGGTCAGCTCGGCTATCACTTAAAACTAGCCCTGGCGGCGCACGACCTGATCCTAACAGATACGGATAATTACGACATCTCCCAAGCCGACTTAATCCAGAAGCAGACCGCCCTCTGGCAACCAGAGGTGATCATTCACGCCGCCGCCTATACTAACGTCGACAGGGCCGAAGAGCAGCGTGAGTTGGCCCATCTGGTCAACGTTACCGGTAGCCTTAACGTTGCCCACGCCGCCAAGGCGATTGGGGCTCGTCTGTTCTTTATCTCGACTGACTATGTTTTTAACGGTCACTCTACTACGCCGTATCGAATCGACCAACCAACCGAACCAATTAGCTTCTACGGCCAGACCAAGGCCGAGGCCGAGGCAGCCCTAACCGCCCTCGACCCTCGGACCGTTATCTGTCGGACGAGTTGGCTCTACGGTGGCCCAAAGCCAAAGGCCGATTACGCCTTTTTAGATAACGGAGTCAAAAACTTCGTTTATACCATTCTTAAGCTGGCCAAACAGGCCGAAACTGGAGCAAGTTTACCAGTAGTCTACGACCAAGTCGGCTCACCCACTTATGCGGCCGATCTGGCTTTGGCCATGGCTAAACTCATCGAACGGCCCGATTGGCCAAGTCAGTTACCACGGGTCTGCCATTTGACTGGCCAAGGGACTACCGATTGGGCAGTCTTGGCTCAGACGATATTGAATCTGACTGGACTGGCTCAAGAGCGACAACTGAGTATCGAACCGATTAGTAGCGATGAGTATGCCAAGCGGTTTCCGCTGTCCACACGGCGACCAGCCTATTCCGTCCTCGATCAGAGCGACTGGCAAAAGTTAGGCATTGAGTTGCGACCATGGCAAGAGGCTTTGGCCGATTTCTTAAGCGACTGGTCAAACAAATGAACAGGCCGAAGAGCAGCCAGCCAAGCGATCACGATGAGCTAGCGATAGCTAGTTATCCTGTCGGCCAGCCAGCTGAACAACCGACCGATCGGCTACCAGCTCAGCCGACAGAACGACCGATGGGACAAAAGATTGCCTATAACACCGTCATCCAGTTTGCCGGTCGGATTATCGGGGCGATCCTGGCCATCATCTCGACACGGTTAATTGCCGATGCGCTCGGAGTCGCCGAATACGGTCGCTACGCCACCATCTTTGCCTATATCACCTTTTTTGGCGCCTTTGCCGACTTTGGCTTCTTCTGGTATCTGGTTCGTGAGGTAGCAAAATCTCCGGCCTCAACCGAAAAGATTACCGCCAATGTCATCACCCTCAGATTACTCTTTAGTCTTGGGGTTTTAATCTTAGGTAGCTTAATCGCCTGGTTAATTCCTAATTACGATAACGAGGTCAAGTTAGGTATTATTCTCTTAGCCGGTTCGATGCTTTGGGTCACCCTCTCGAACACGCTAATCGGGATCTTTCAGGCCAATAATCGGATGGACTATCCGGTCATTAACGAGATTATCGGGAGGGTGACCACCCTAATCTTGACCGTGCTGGTACTCAAGGCGGGCTTGGGACTGTTGCCGATTGTGCTCGCCGCCCTTTCCGGCAGCTTTATCATCTTTGCCCTCAATGCCATTATGGTGCGTCGCTACACAAGGTTGCGCCTAGGCTTTGATAGAGAGCTTTGGCGCTCGATTATGCGCGAAAATCTCAGCTTAGGCATCAATGTCTTACTAGGTATTATCTATTTCAAGATCGACTCGGTGATTCTGTCGGCACTCCGGCCTAGTCTAGATATCGGTATCTACGCGGCCGCCTATAAGATTATCGAGATCCTGTTGGCCTTTCCGGCGATGTTTATGGGAGCGATCTTCCCCTCGCTGGCGCCACTGTTGATCGAGAACAAAACCAAGGCCAAGCAGTTGATGCAAATAGCCTTTGACGCACTGTTGATCGCCGGTATCGGTGTTTGGTTTGGCGCCGCTGCTCTCGCCCCCGAGATCATTGAGCTGACGACCAAGGGTCGGGGCGGCTTCTTGACTGCCTCTGCCATCTCGATTAACGGCTTAGCGATTACCGCTCCGGTTATCTTACAGTTTCTCTTGGTGGCCGTTTTCTTAGCCTTTTTAGGTAACTTCTACGTTTCGGTCATTGTGGCCGCTGGCGTTCAGCAACGCCTGATTAAAACTAATATCGTTAACGCCATCGTCAACAGCCTGGGTAACTTTCTCTTGATTCCGCTCTTTAGCTATGTGGCCGCGGCCAGCTTTACGATTATTTCCGAACTGATTATGCTATTTTCGGCGGCCATCATCGTCAAGGGTCAGGTCGACTTTAGTCCAAACTGGCGAATCGCTCCCAAAGTCGTCTTAACCGGTCTGGCGATGGCTGTGGTGATTAACCTGACGAAGTCAGCTGGCTTGGCAGTCGCCGTCGGTTGTGGTAGCCTGACCTTTCTCGGTCTTAACTGGCTAGTCGGCAGTCTGGACCCCGAGTTAATTCGCCGATTGCTTAATCGCAAAGGATCCTAATGCGCATCGTACTTGATACACAGACTCGCCTTGGCAGTAAAACTGGCTTTGGTTTTTATGTCAATAATCTAGTTAAACAACTCGAAAAGATCGACCAGGTTAATCAATATACTTTTATACAACCAGCCAACGATAAGGATTTTTCAACGCCTCGACGGCTGCTCTGGGATCAGTTGACCTTTCCTTGGCTCGCCAATCGAGCGCGCGCCGATATCATTCATCAGCCCTGTTTTTCCACCCCGATTATTCATCGAGGCAAGGTCGTCGTCACCATTCACGACCTGATTTCGGTCTTCTTTAGTCAGAACTTTCCCTTTTGGTCAGGGCTCTTTTTTGGCAAATTCATGCCAATGACCTATCGCTTTGCCGATCACCTCATCGCAGTTTCGGAACATACCAAAAACGATGCGATCAAGGTATTAGGTTTAGACCCCAGCCGCATTACAGTCATTCACGAGGCGGCCGACGAGAGATTTCACCCTAACTATACCGAGGCCGAGATCAAAGTGGCCAAGGCTAACTATCATATTCCAGACGAACCGTACTTAGTCCACGTCGGCACCCTTGAACCGCGCAAAAATCTCAACTTTTTAGTCGAGGCCTTTGCTCAGGCCATCGCCGACCCCAAAGTTAAAGGCAACTTAGTTATCGCTGGTAAAAAAGGCTGGTATTACGAGGGTCTCTTTGCCCTGGTCGAGCGACTCAAGCTGACCAATCGAGTGATCTTTACCGGCTATGTGGCCGACGAAGATATTCCACGCCTGATGGTCGGGGCGACAGCTCTCGTCTTTCCTTCGCACTACGAAGGCTTCGGTCTGCCGCCTCTCGAAGCGATGGCTTCGGGGACTCCTGTCATCAGTAGCAATACCTCGTCGATGCCCGAGGTTGTCGATGGGGCTGGCTTGCTTTTGGAGCCAACCGATCTAGCCGGTTGGGCGATCGCCATTCAACGGATTCTGACAGATACCAAATTACAACAAGAGTTAAGCCAAAAGGGCCTAGCTCGGGCCAAACAGTTCTCTTGGGAAAAGTGCGCCAGGGAAACAGTGGCGATCTACGAAAAGGTCTACCGCGGTGAGCTCTAGACCCGAATTTAAACTAGCGATCGATGCCCGCGAGGCCTTTTTGCCCACTGGTGGCAAGGCGCGTTACACGGCTGAACTGATTAGAAACTTAATTTTAGAGCGGCCGGATTGGCAGTTTGTTTTGTATACCAAGTCGCCGGAACGGTTAGTCAGAGAGTTAGAGCCCCTCGTCCGCCCGGCCAGCAACTATGAAATTATCGAGATTCGGGGCTGGCCGGGCGGCAAACAGCTCTGGCTCGCCTGGAACGCCTGGCGAACTGGCTGTCGAGCCATGCTCGCCCCAACTGGATATCTACCGGTCCTCTTTAGTCTCATCCCCTGCTGGTTGACGGTCCACGACCTAGCGATTTGGGTCGAACCCGCCTCGGAGCCGGCCCGTAAAACCTGGTTGGCCGAGCGGTTACTTTTACCTATGGCCGTTAACAAGGCCCAGGGCATCTTGGCGATCTCGGAGTCAACTAAAACAGACCTGATTAAGATTTTTAAGTTGCCCGCCTCTAAAATCGTAGTGACTTTACTCGGCTACGATCGCGAGCGCTATCAAGTTGCCAAAACGGCTGAACAGGCGGCCGACGATCAACTGCGAGCCAAACGGCTCAAGCTACCCAATTATTACTTCCTTTATCTCGGCACTATCGAGCCGCGTAAAAATTTACCTCTGCTGTTGCGCGCCTATCATCAATTGCCCGAGTCGATCCGTCAAGAGTATCGGCTGGTCATCGGCGGCCGTAAGGGCTGGAACGCCGAACCGATCTACCAACTAGCCGAAGAGTTAGCGACGAAACCGGCTCCGCTCTGGCTTGGCTCAGTAGCTAACGACGATCTACCGGCGCTATATCGCCTGGCGACTGCCTTTGTCTTTCCTTCGCATTACGAAGGCTTTGGCCTGCCACCGCTCGAGGCGATGGCCTGCGGCACTCCGGCGATCGTCGCTAATAACTCCTCGTTAATCGAAGTGGTTGCCGATCGACAGTGGCGCTTTGATCATCGTTCAGTTGATGAGCTAGTCACTCAGATGACCAAATTGACCGACCCCAAGCAACGCGCCTTAGCCAGTTCGGCCGCTCTCAAGGCCGCGACAAAGTTTGACTTTGCCAAAACCGCGCAACTGTCAGCCGCCGCCATTGAATCGGGCCAACACCAGCGATGACGATTAACTGGCTACTACCGTTTATGAACCTGACCGGCGGCATTAAAGTCCCGCTCGAATACGCTAATCAATTAGCAGAGCAGGGCCATCGGGTCAGAGTCTATTATCCGGGAGTCATCGAGACAGCACCAACCCAAAGATGGTATTGGTCATGGTTCGAGGCGCCGTTACGCCAGCTGAAATACTTAATCATGGTCAGTTGGCTCAAGCGACACGAGGCGCACTGGATCGCACTCAATCCAAAGCTCGAGTTAATCAGGGTGCCGGCTCTCGAAACTCGCTTCATTAAGCCAGCCGATTGGCAGATTGCCACTGGTCAGGCCAATGACTGGCTGATCCAACTGCCCGAATCCTGGGGATCCAAGGCCAATTTAGTCCAAGACTACGAGAGTTGGGTGCAGTCAGAGGCCGAGCTACTTCGCCAGCTCAAAAACCCTTCGAGTCACTTAATTATTATCTCGCAACAGTTAGCCGATAAGATTCATCGCCTAACCGGTCGAGGCGCCGATTTATTGCTAGCCAATGGCGTTAATACCGAGCTATTTCAACCGCCCAGTTCGATCAAGACCGAATCGCAGGCGGTCAAAAAGATCGGGCTACTTAACCATGCGGCGCCGCACAAAGGCAGCCTGCGAGCTTGGCAAACTGTTCGCTCTCTCCTTCTGGCCGATAGCACCCTCCAAATTGAGTTGACCGTCATCGGTCAAACAGATCCAAGCCATCTAAAGGCTCTTCAATTACCGGCTAGCGAAAAGAATCGCTTAAAGCTCAATTGGTTAGGCGAACTCTCACAAGCCGAACTAATTACTCAACTCCAGAAAATCGATCTACTCATCTATCTCCCGCTCGAAGAGGGTTATGGGCTCCTACCGCTCGAGCTGATGGCGATGGCTGTATCGGTAATTACGACTCCAGTCGGCGCCATGCCCGAGTACGGTCAAAATGTCCTCTATCTGACCAAGGGCGATCCGCTTGACGAGAGATCTGTCATCAAGCAGGCCACCGCCTTAGCTCAACAGATTCTATCTCAACCGTTTGAGCTATCTCGACTACAGCAAGGCGTCAAACAAGCCCAAGCCCTTAGTCTAAAGCAACAGACAACCAAGCTCAGCCACTGGCTCAATGACCAGCTTTTTCAAAAGCCCAACCAGGAACTGACTCAATGACCAAACAGCCGATGGTAACCGTAATCATCTTAAACTGGCAGCAGCCACTCCTGACTTTGGAGCTATTGGCCGACTTAGAACGGCTTGATTATGCCAACTATCGCGTCGTGGTTGTCGATAACGGCTCGCGCGACAACTCGAAATCATTACTCCTCGACTATATCGGTCATCAGAGCCAATTAGCCAAAAACGGCCGGCTAGAGCTAATGCCTCTGGCCCATAACATCGGCTTTGCCGAGGGTAATAATCGAGCCGTTGAACGCTATCTGAAGCAGAGCGATTACTGCCTCTTTCTCAACAACGATACTCGGGTTGAGCCAAATCTCTTGACGGCGCTACTCGAAGCGTTCGAAGATCATGCCGAATCTAAAACCGCCATGGTCAGTCCGTTGATCCACGATCTACCAGAGGGGGCGAAGCCAAATCGAAAGCTACCGATCTGGTTTGCCGGCGGCAACTTTAACTTTGGACGCGGCGGCGCTCAACAGTCAACTGAACCAAGCTCTTGGCAAACCGTCTACCCGACTCACTTCTTATCTGGCTGTGCCCTATTGGTGAGCCGCTCTATCATTGAGCTAGTTAACTCAACCTACACCGATGGCCCACAGTCGAAAAAATCTACTGGAGGACTAGTCTTTTTCGATCCTGACTTCTTTGCCTATAACGAAGATGCTGACCTTTGTTATCGCCTGCAACAGTTAGACTATCAACTCCTGGTCACGCCCAAAACGCGAGCTTATCATCGCTTGGCTGGCAGCTCAGGTGGTCCTAAATCAGCCAATTTTTGGTACTATAATGTTCGTAACAACTGGCTGATGGTCAGTCGTTACGCCACCAATCTAGAAAAGCTACTATTCTGGCTCTACTTCTGGGGCTACAAGCCGGTTTTATTATCAATCCTCGGTGCACTATTGCGCCCTCGATCAGATAAACCGCTCCGTTTACGAGCGATTTGGCAAGGCTGGCAAGACTATCGACACCAGCGCTTTGGCGTTCGGCAACTCTAAATTTATAGGTTATAATAATAAAGCGATAATTCACTCGACAGGAGGGGCATGCAAAAATTACCCAAAACTATCATCGGATTAGTCATTCTGGCCGTCGTTGGACTGGGCGGTGGCATTGGCCTCAAGCGCTGGCAAGCCATTAGCAAAGACCGAGAGATTAAAAAGCAGTTCGCCTGGGGTATCTCGGCTCTGACCTTTCCTTTTCCGACATATATTGAAAAGTTCTCGACTCAAGACCAGATGCAAAGCGCCAAGAAGCTGGGTGTCCGCTATATCCGCATGGACTATATCCCAAGCAATCCCAAAGCAACCGATGCCATGATTCAAGGCGCTATCACAGCCGACCTGTCGCCAGTTTTGATTATTCCGTTTGGACCAAACGACATCTTTAAAGACAAGGCGCTCGAAACCAACACGCAAAAATATGTCGGCGATATCGTCAAGCGTTACAAAGATCAGGTTAAGTACTTTCAACTAGCCACCGAGGTCGCCTCGGTTGCCCTGGCCAATGACTCAAGCAAGCACGGCATCGAGGTCAAAGATTACGCCCCCGATCGGCTAAAAGCTGTCACCACCTGGGTCAAAACGGCCGAAGCCACGGTCAAAAGTATTGCCCCGGCCGCTCAAACTATCATCAACGATCAATGGGTTCATACTGGCTTCTTTGACAACTATTTTGCTAACGGCGGCCAAACCGATATCCTCGGCTGGAACTGGTTTTCGGATATGGGTAACGACCCGAACGCCCCGGTTATCGATGGGCAGAGTAAAAAGACCTACGCCCTGATGACCAAGCTCAAGAGTTACAACAAGCCGATTTGGTTGACCGAAGTCAGCCGTCGACTAGGCAGTCAAGGCAATAACGGCGCCTCGGCCGAACTTGAGCAGGCCGATTTCTTGACCCTGATGGCTGAATATGTCAAAACCGAACCGGCGATCAAGGGCTTCTTCGTCTATAACTTACTCGAGGACCAAGCGGCACCGCTTCAAGAACGCGGCTATTCATTAATCAAAGCCCATGACGATAACGGTAAGAGTCAAAAAATCACCGGCGAAAAGTTAGCTTACGAACGCTATCGACTGATCATCAAAAAAGCTCGTTAGCCATGTTCGAAGCGCTCTTGAGCGCTTGTCAAAAGCCAGATAACAGGCTAAAGTTAGCCATATATGCTTGAACTGATCAATCCTCTTAATCTTAGTTTGGTAGCCATTGGCTTAGTCGTCGCTTATTGGTTAGCCCGCTGGATCGCTCCCGACCCGAGTCGCGGCATCTATCTGATCGCTTTCTTTTTACCGTTCGAGCGGATTCCTAGTCTGGAGCTGGCCGGCTTTACCTTTAAGATCAATCACTTTCTGGGTATTCTGACCTTTGTCCTGTGGCTTGGCGCTTTGCTGGTGGCTAAGCATAAACTAATGCCGCATCCCTTTACCTGGCTAATCGTTAGCTTATTTTTTAGCTTTATCATTTCGGGTCTCGGGGCCGAGAACTCGTTTAGACAGCTAACCGTTATGATCTCGCTTGGCCTAATGGCGGTCTTACACTTTGTGACCGTCGGCAATATTCGAAAGAGCGAGGACTTAAAGATTATTAGTCGGCTGATCCTGATCAGTGCCGGCCTGATGAGCCTGATCGGTCTGTATCAATTCTTTGGCGATCTCGCTGGCTTGCCCTTGGGCGTCACCGGTCTTGATCCGGGCTATGCGCAGGGCGTCTTCGGCTTTCCTCGAGTCCACTCCTTTTCTAAAGAGCCGTTGTATTACGCTAACTACCTCTTTATTCCACTTGGTATCGTTGCCTCGTTACTTTTGGCTGCTCGACAGGATAAACGGCGGTCACAAAGCTCAACTAGCTCGGTCACGCCTGTCAAGGATTTCTCGAAGGATTTCTCGATCGAGTCGATCTTGCCCTACCCTTGGCTAATAACCACTCTCGCCCTAATCGGGATCAACTTTATCTTAACGCTCTCTCGCGGCGCCTATTTAGCGGCAGTGCCATTTGCCCTAACCTTATTGGCCGTTTATTTCCGTCAGTTCTTTACTTGGCGAAATCTACTAGTCACCGCCTTGGTGAGCGTCGTGGTTTTAGCGACAAGTTATCAGATAGTTAACTCGGTCAGTCCAGAATCTTTAGAAAGATTCATCGAGCATGCCACACTCGGCGATGTTTTGCGCACCAAAACCGGCGAATCGGGCTTTGGTCGGCTCAACGCCTTTGAACAGGCAGTGAACGCTTGGCAGGATAAACCTGTCTTTGGCATCGGCCTCGGCAACTTTGGGCCGCATATCCTGGCCTACCCCGAGGTCAAACCTGATCGAGGCTGGGATATCGTCAATAATGAGTATCTCGAACTGTTAGCCGAATCTGGTTTGGTCGGACTTGGCCTTTGGCTATCGCTCTGCCTAGCGGTGATCGTCCGTTCCGTCATTGCCTATCATCGAGCCACCGATCAACTGGCCAAAATCATGGTGGCCGGCTTACAGGCGGCCTGGGTGGGTATTCTCGTGCAATACAACTTCTTTTCCACCCTCTATATTATTCATATTTGGGTAGTGATGGCTCTTTTGATAGCCAGTCAAAATATTGCCTTGACTAGTGCTCAAGCGTCCAAAGTCAGAACATCAGCATAAGAATAACAAAGCTGGCGCCAAGAAGCTAACGCCTAAAAAGGCCAAAAAATAAGCTTGCCAGCCGATAGCTCAACCTGATAGACTAAAGCCATGATCTGGTTAATCGCTCTAACGGTCTTGGCGTTACCAAGCTATCTCTATCGTATTAGTTTATTTGGCGTGCCGACTACGGCTTTAGAGCTGATTATCTACCTGACAGCCCTCTGTTTATTAATCCGCCAACCGATTAAAGTGACCCTAGAAAACTGGTCAAAGTATTGGCGAATCTGGCGCTGGCCATTAGGTTTCATCGGTATCGGGGCACTAATCGCCGTCTGGCAAGGCGATCAACTGGCTAAAAGTATTGGCCTATTCAAGGCTTTTATCTTTGATCCGTTAGTCGTTTTAGCCATCTTAACCGGAGTCGACCGATTAGATTATCGACGGCCGATCGTTTGGGCGTCCTTAATGCTCATGGCGGTCATGGCACTGTCCGTCAGCTTTGGCGGTCAGACTCTAGACGGTCGCAGTCTGGGTGTTTACGGGCTCGACACCACCGCTAGCCCTAATTTCTTAGCTCTCTTAGTCGCCCCGCTAACGACTTGGTTTGTCGCTTTAGCCTGGCGCTATCGCCACAGCGAATCTACTGGGCTAAATCGAGTCGAGTTCGTGCTCTGTCTCTCGGCAATACTTTTGGGTATCTACACTCTAGAGGCCAGCGGCAGCCGGGCTGGTGCTCTGGCGACCGCCTTGGCCAGTCTGGTGACTATCGGTTTGAGTTGGCGACAAGAGCTACCACCCTCATCAAAAACACGACGAACAATGCAATTTGCCACGCTCGCTCTAGCGATACTGGTTATAGGGGTGGGTGTCTGGCAAGCCAGACCAAACTTTGGCCCAGATGCCACCACCAGACAGGCGACCAGTAATAATTTGCGCTTCGAGATCTGGCAAACAACGGTCAGCGAGATCTTGCCAGAGCACTGGCTCTTCGGTCATGGCTTAGGCGATTACCAGCGGGTCTTTGCGGCAAAAACCGCCGACCGACCCAATTTTGTGGCCTATATCACGCCTTGGGCCTATAGTCCGCACAATCTCTGGCTGAATCTTTGGGTCAATTTTGGCCTATTAGGCCTGATCGGTTTTAGCTGGCTACTCTGT
>CAZQGJ010000004.1:0-29008 GCA_964592905.1 uncultured Candidatus Saccharibacteria bacterium
TACCACCAAAAAAAGGCTGCCTCATGACAACCGAAACCAAGATCATCAGTTTGATTAGTTTAGTTTCGATCGCTCTGTTGATCGGCTTTGTGTGGCTCTCTACGGCTAACGCCCCTTTACCTAAAATAGAACCTCAGACAATCGAGAAGCCCGAGATAGTCGATAGTCAGAGTCAGCGCCTATTACCGGATGCACCGGTACAGTTGGTCGAGTTTGGGGACTTTCAGTGTCCTGCCTGTGGCGCGACCCATCCGGTGATCAAGCAGTTGCAAGCTCATTTTGGTTCTCGCTTAGGCTTTGTCTATCGACATTACCCACTCGACGGTATTCATCCACATGCCGATTCAGCCGCTCTGGCTAGCCAGGCAGCGGCTAACCAAGGCAAGTTTTTCGAGTATCATGATCTGCTGTTCGCCAAACAGAATAACTGGAATACAGCGCCATCGATTAAAAAGAAACTGCTAGCCTATGCCGAGGAGCTGGGATTGGATCTTGATAAATTCAAAGCTGATTTGGTCGCCCCTGCTACTCGTGAGCGAGTGGCTTTCGACAAGGGGACTGCCGTCGCTTTAGGTCTCACCGGCACACCCTCGCTATTTATTAACGGTGAGCGTTATCAGGGTGAGCTGACCTTTGAAGCGCTCAAAACAGCGATTGAGGCGATCAAGTAAATAAGCTATGAAAAGTCCAGAAGCTCTAGAGACCGTTTACTTGGCTGGTGGTTGCTTTTGGGGTGTCGAGGCAGATTTAGCTGCCTTACCAGGTGTAACGACCACTCAAGTTGGCTATACCGGCGGCACCCTCAGTCAGCCGACTTACGAACAGGTCTGCACTGGCAAAACTGGTCATGCCGAGGCCGTCAAGGTGATCTTTGATAGTCATCTACTGAGCTTTCCAGAGCTACTGGAGTTCTTTTTTACTCATCACAACCCTCAAGAATTAAATCGTCAAGGACCCGACATCGGTACCCAATATCGGAGCGCTATCTTTACTAGTACAAGAGAGCAATTCAAGGCGGCGACTGATTACATTCAGGAGCTAACCGATTCCTCTCGGTTTGCTCGTCCGATTGTCACCCGGGTAGAGATGGCGACAGAGTTCTTTCCAGCCGAAGAGTATCACCAACAATATCTCTTCAAACGAGGCCTCGCCTCTTGTCATATTTAGTTATTCGGTTAAGCTTACTATAGATGATAGTAAGCGAAAGGATTATTCACTATGCTCAATCAGATTCCTTTAGGTGATAAAGCTCCAGAGATCGTTAACGTTATAATCGAAATTCCGGCCGGTAGTCATAATAAATACGAGTACGACGAGGCTTTGGATGCGATCTGTTTAGATCGAGTTAATTATACAGCGATGGCTCACCCATATGATTACGGTTTCATTCCAGAGACCCGTAGTGACGATGGCGATCACCTCGATGCCTTTGTCATTCTCGATCACTCGGTCTTTCCTGGCTGCGTCGTTGCGGCGCGACCGATCGGTTTAATCAAGATGGTAGACGATGGCGAGAACGATGAAAAGATCATCTGCGTACCAGCCAAAGATCCGCGTTATGACCATATTCAGGATTTAGCCGATCTCTCGGCTCATATTCCTAAAGAGATTCAGCATTTCTTTGAGCACTACAAAGATTTACAGAATAAAAAATGTCAGATCTTAGCTATCGAGGGCGCCGCCTCGGCTAAAGAGATGATTATTAGCTCAAAGGAGAACCATGCGTAATATGCCGTTGATCGGTATTATCTCAATCGCGACTGGTCTGATCTGCTACCTCTTTCCGCATTTTCAGGTTTATATCGTACCGGCCTATTTAGTTATCTTTGGTTTACTTAATCTACGCAAACGTTAAATTAAAGGAGGGGAGTGGGTTTTTTCGATCGCTTTAAAGCGGCTGCACCGGCCTCGGACTTAGCGATAGCCTTGGATATCGGGACCGAGTTTGTTAAGGCCCTGATCTTTAAGGTGGATAACGATGGTAAAGCTTACGTCCTCGGCGTTGGTCGACAACGCCAGAAGCTCTCGGATATGCAGGGTGGTACGGTCACCGATATTCACGGCGTGATCAAAAACTGCGAGGCAGCGATTGAACGCGCCGCCGAAACCGCTGGTGTTGTACCTCATCAGGTCATTATCGGCATCGCTGGCGAGCTAGTCAAAGGTACGACGACCGAGATCATCTATCATCGACCAAAGCCAGAGAATAAGATCGACTATGTTGAGCTCAAAGACATCATCTCGCGCGTGCAAAGACGGGCCTTTGATCGAGCCCGGACCCTTTTAGCCTGGGAATCGGGCCAAAGTGAGCTCGATGTCCGACTGGTTAACGCGGCGATCGTTGATACCCGCATCGATGGCTATCGTGTGACTAACCCCCTCGGTTTTCAGGGTCGCGAGGTCAAAGTCGGCATCTACAACTGTTTTGCCCCAATCGTGCATCTAGGCGCGCTACAAACCATCGCCGATGAGCTTGAGCTCGATCTGCTCTCGGTGGCGGCAGAACCTTACGCTGTCGCCCGTTGCTTAGGGCCAGATGATTCGGCCGAGTTTTCAGCGATCTTTATCGATATCGGCGGTGGAACTAGCGATATTGCCGTTGTCCGCTCGGGCGGCCTCGAAGGCACCAAGATGTTCGCTCTTGGCGGCCGCGCCTTCACTAAACGCATTAGTCAGACTCTCAATCTCAATTTTGCCGCTGCCGAAGAGCTAAAATTAGCCTATTCGACCGGCGCGGCCGACCCCGCTCTCCAACCGAGAATCCAAGAGGCGATGCAGACCGACGCTGCCACCTGGTTGGCTGGAGTCGAGCTGACGCTCGAAGAGTTTGGCGCTAAAGAACGCCTGCCAAGCAAGATCTTACTCTGTGGCGGTGGCTCAGCTTTGCCAGAGATCACCCAAGCCCTGGCACAGGCCGAATGGGCTGAACGGTTACCATTCGCCACTCCACCGATTGTCCATTTCTTAAAGCCGATGGATCTGGGTCAGGTCATCGACAATACCGGCGAATTGACTGAGCCACGCGATGTGACGCCGATGGCCCTCGCCAACTTAGCCATCGAGCTGATCGGCGCCGAACCGGTCCTCGAAGGAGTCTTAAGACGCGTCGTCACTAGTCTCAAGAGCTAGTGCATATGTTATGATAGTGCTATGGATGAAATTATCTATCTTGAACCAGATGAAGAGATCACGAGCGTAGTCGACAAGATTAAAAAGAGTCGAGCCAAGCAGTTAGGCTTAGTCATTCCTCGAAGCTCTAGCCTGATTCACAGTCTGGTCAATCTTAAGTTGCTCAAAAAAGAGGCCGACGGTTTAGGCAAAGCTATCGCTTTAGTTACGGCTGACAAAGTTGGTAAGAACATTGCCCATCAAATCGGACTCGACGTTTACCCTGATATTCATGCCTTAAAGCCGTTGAGCGCCCAAAATTTCGTTGACCTACCCAAGGGCAATGAGCCAATTGAGATCAACGCCACCGAGGCGCCTGCTAACTCACGCTCTAAATTCCAGTCGCGCCAGGTTAGCTCTCCGGCGATACGCTCTTACGTTCCCGTCGAGAATTCCACAGCCGAGTCAGGTGAGTTAACTGAGGCTGCCGATGGCATCGACCTCATCGAGGCACCATCTACTTTTCAGCCTTCCGTCAGACAACAGGCTGCTTCTCGCACCGGTTTTCAATCGAGACAAGTCGGTTCGAGACCACGCCCCGAGGCTCAGCCTCGCTCGCAGAGATTACCAGGCATTACCGCACCAGGTAAGTTTCTAGTCGGTCTGATCATTCTGACGATTATCGCGAGCTTTTTGGGTCTGCCACAGTCAACCTTAACCATTACCGCAGCCGCCGAGAGCTATCAGACAACTTTACCGGTGATTGTCAGTTTAACTGAACCCAGCTTAACCGATAGTGGACTCAACTTACCGGGTAAAAAAATTGAGTATCACGGTTCTGCCGCCAAGCGATTCTTAGCCACCGGTAAAAAAGAGGCCGGCACCAAGGCCAAGGGCCAAGTCACTCTCTATAACGCCTGGGACGGCAACCCAATCACCCTCGCCGCCGGCACTACTTTGACAGACCAAGTGTCAGGCAAGCTCTTTGTGTTGCCTAACAAGGCCGTCATTCCTGGTGGGTCTTTGACTTTGGCCAACGGTAAGGCGATTACCAATCCAGGCAAGGTGACAGTCGAGTTAGTAGCCAACGAGCCCGGTGATAGTTACAACGTCAAAGCTGGCAAGCTGACCATCGGCGGCATTTCGAGCGATCGACAGGCCAGTATCTATGGCGAGACGGCTAACAATCTCACTGGTGGGGCGAGTAAGCAGATTACCGTATTGACTCAGGCCGATATTACGACGGCTACCGAAACTTTGCAGACCGAGTTACTGGCCGAGGCCTTGCCGCAGCTCCGCGCCAAGCTAGAGTCACCTGACTTTAAGATTGTCGATGAGTCCGTTCAGGTTAAGCTCCAGCCTGCCGTCAGTAACCCAGAAAAACTCGAGACCGAAACCGAACACTTTGATCTCAAGCTCGAGGCCGATTATCAGGCGATCGCCTTCAACGAAGCTAGCTTGAAGCAAGCCGTTTTAGATAAGGTGACCACCGATACCCCCGAGGGTAAGACAGTGCTTTTTGACGATACCGATAGCATCGGCATTAACTACGACACTCGTTCGGATGATAAATTAATCCTTAAAGTCGAGGTCAAGACCAAGCTTGGGCAACGGGTTGACCTGGACGCTATCGCTAGTCAGCTACCCGGTCAATCGCTCGATTCGATCAAAGAATCGTTATTAGCCAAGTCCGAGATTGTCGAGGTCACTCTTGATCAATTCCCACTCGGCTGGTGGCAAGATTTTTCGTACTTTAGTTGGAACACTCGACTTAAGCTCAACTATCAATAAATCGCAGACTCGATGAACTGTCTCGCACTAGATTTAGGTAAGCGTCGTACAGGGGTGGCTGTGGCTCAAGGCCATCTGATCACCGCCCTACCTACGCTGGCCACCGACAAACCCGGCTTCGAAAGTGCCTTAGAGCAGTTAATCGCTGAATTTAAGGTGACCGATATCGTCTTGGGTTGGCCGAGTAGCGAGGACGGCAGCCAAAATCAACAAACCGCCTGGGTGCAAAGTTGGCTCGACAGCCCTCTATTCAAGGGCTTAACTGTCCATTTAACCAACGAGTATCTGACCAGTTACGAGGCCAAGCGACAGATCAAAGAGGGCCTGGCCCCTGGCTATCATGATATCGATCAACTCTCAGCCGTCTTAATTCTGGAACAGTTTTTAAATGAGTAAACGGAACATTGTCTTAGCTTTATTGTGTTTAGTTTTGGGCCTCTCGATTGCTTTTTATCGAGCCTTAACTATCAAGATACCTGTTAATAAGCGCCAGCTGGATTTGGCGTCTGGCCAAAGTTTTAATCAAATTACCGATCAGCTTGACCAAGCTGGCCTGATCGCCAATCGCCGCAGCTGGTGGCTCTATCTGACTATCACCGGCAAGCGTCGCCAACTTCAGGCCGGCGTTCAAACTCTCCCAGCCAAGCTCTCAACGCTCGATTTAGTTCGAATATTAACCACCGATCAAGCTAATCAGATCAAGATTACCTTTCCCGAAGGGTTGCGTCTGACCGATATTGCACAGATTGTTAATCAAAAACTCGGTATCGATTCAGCCACCTTTTTGGCAGCCGCTCCGGTTGAAGAGTACGAGGGTCGACTCTGGTCGGATACCTATTACTTTAAGACCGATGTCACGGCTACCGAGATCGTCAATCGTTTACACTCGACCTGGTTGTCTAAAACTCGAGAGCTAAGCTTAACCGATGATCAGATTATCTTGGCCAGTATTGTCGAGCGCGAGGCGCGTCGCGATCTCGACCGACCGCTAATTGCCGCCGTCTATCTCAACCGACTTAAAATTGGCATGAAGCTCGATGCCGATCCGACGGTGCAATACGCCAAGGGTAATTGGTTACCGCTCAAACTGGCTGACTACCAAGCAGTCAAGTCTAAGTACAATACCTATCTTTTTAACGGCCTGCCACCTCATCCGATTGCTACAGCTTCGCTCAAATCTTATCAAGCTGTTCTAGAGCCAGCGACGCATGATTTCTACTATTTTCTGAGTGACTCAGAGGGTGAACTGCATCTGGCTAAAACTTTAGCCGAGCATAATGCTAATCGCGCCCGCTACTAATTTGACCAATCGCTGATTACAGGCTAGAGTAATCTTTACGGGGTAAAGATGTTAACAGGTTTAAGTCAATTTTTTGCACAAGACATCGGAATCGATCTCGGTACGGCTAATACCTTGGTCTATCTTAAAGGTAACGGCATTATGATCGATGAGCCGTCGGTAGTCGCCATTAACCAACGAACGAAGCAAATTTTAGCCATCGGTGACGAGGCTAAAGCGATGGTTGGCCGGACGCCAGCCCACATCGTCGCGATTCGTCCCTTAGTCGACGGAGTCGTTTCCGATTTTGAAGTGACGCAGCAGATGTTGCGCTATTTTATTAAAAAGGTCAGCCAATCGCGGGCTAGTTTCTTGCCGCACCCTCGCATTGTCATTGGTATCCCCTACGGGGTGACCGAAGTCGAGCGCCGAGCGGTCGAAGAGGCCGCCTTGAACGCCGGCGCCAGAGAAGTCTATCTAATCGAAGAGCCAATCGCGGCGGCGCTCGGCGCTCGACTCGATATCCAAGAGCCGCATGGCTCGATGATTGTCGACATTGGGGGTGGCACCACCGAGGTAGCGGTCATTGCTTTGGGCGGCATCGTCGCTAGCCGCAGTCTGAGAGTAGCCGGTGATGAGCTGAACCAAGATATTATTGATTTCGCTCGCGATGAGCGCAATCTCTTGCTAGGCGAACGAACGGCCGAAGAGCTCAAGATCAACCTAACCACTCTCTTGCCTGGCGCTAAGTCTGTTGATCAGATTATGCGTGGTCGGGACCTGATCACCGGTTTGCCAAAAGCCGTCAATATCAGCAATGACGAGCTCCGTTTAGCGATGCAAAAGTCGATTCGTCAGATTATCGATGCGGTCAAGGCCACGATCGAGGAGACACCACCCGAACTGGTAGCCGATATCATGGAGCGGGGCATAGTTTTGACTGGCGGCGGTGCCTTGTTATCTGGTCTCGATGAGCTACTGCATCAGGTCACAGGAACAGCGGTCTACCTGTCAGAAGACCCGCTGACCGCTGTGGTCCGTGGCACCGGTAAGGTGCTAGAAGATCTGGTGGCTTTGCGATCGATCTTGGTGCCGACCACCTAGATACCGACCACCTAAAGAGCTGATCAATTAAAGAGCCGAACACTTAAAACGCCCACTACTTAAAAAGGAATCAAGTTGCGTCAAGTCGCTCGTTATCTCTATCTGACCTTTGCCCTGATGGTGTTACTTAGCCTGGCTATTCCAATTAGTCGACAGGCGCTGGGCTTGGGTTTTGGCCAGATCGTGACTCAGTTGACCGATCAACCTAGTCGGGCGACTAAGCAAAAGTTTAATTGGTTGGCCATTTTAAAGGAACTCCGAACACTCGCCAATCAAAATCAAGCCCTGATCCAAACTAATCAGGAGCTTCTGGCCGAAGTAGCCCGTCTCAAAGAGGTTGATCATCAAAATCAGGCTTTACGAAGCGAGCTCAACTTTGCCAAGACTCAGACCGAAGCGGCCCTGTTGGCCTCGGTCATCGGTCGGGGGAGCCAAGGTTTGAGTCGCGACCTGATCGTCAATAAAGGTACGCGCGACGGTGTTGCCACCGGTCAAGCCGTCATCGCTCAAGGCTGGCTGATCGGTCTTGTGAAAACAAGCTCACTAGATCGATCAAGCATCCGTCTCTTAGATGATCCCCGTTCACTAGTCCCCGTTGTCAGTCAGGACTCTCGTAGCAATGGCTTACTACGTGGTGGCTTTTCTGGCTTAACTCTGACCGATGTCTTGCCAGACGCCGACCTTAAAATCGATGAGACGCTAGTCACCAGTGCCTTACTGGATAACGTGCGGGCTGGCATTCCAGTCGGCAAGGTTAAGTCTGTCCAGAGCGAACCCGGCCAGATCGATAAACAGGCGATCATCGGTAGCCCAATCGAGATCGGTCGATTAGAGCTAGTCTTTATCGAGCGGGCCAAATCATGAATTGGTTGAAGCATCTGTTGTTGGCCTGGCTCTTACTCCTTCTGACTATTGGCGGTTATCGTCTTGACCTCTTTTTTTGGCCAGAGCTGGCTCTCTGTCTCGTTATATCCCTAACTGTTAGCGGGGACTGGCGACATGCAGTTTTTTACGGTTTATTTTTAGGTTTGGGCCTAGATTACTACCTCTTGAATAGCTGGTCGCAAACCGCCCTCGTCTATCTATTGATCATCACCCTGGGTGCCTGGTTGGCCCAGCGCTTAGCGGTCCGCAGTAACCAGGCGCTTTGGCTTGGTCTAACCTTTGGTCTGGTCCTCATTTATGAGCTCTGGCAGAGCTTACTCGCCGGCTATCAACTGGGTTTAAACCTTGGCGCTATCGTGTCGCAATGGGTAATGGCTAGTTTGATGATCGTAGCCTTAATGCGACTAGCCAAAAATCGACAAGAGGTCAAAATTGGCTAGCCCGTTTGAACCGTATTCAGCTCTCTTACCAGTGACAGAGTACTCGCCGGACTACTTTGTTGATTTGCCTCAGAACGAAGAACTAACCGAAGTCCAGACCCTGCACGAAACGGCGCAACCGACCTCGTTAATTTGGTTACGGCTGTCAATTCTCCTTCTGATTGGAGTTTTTTTAGCGAAACTGATCTCGGTTCAGGTTCTCGAGGGCCAACTCTACCTCCGATTAGCGGCCGGTAATCGTTTGGAACGCCGCGAAATCCAAGCCCCGCGAGGGCTATTATACGATCGGTATAATCAGCCGCTCTTAGCCAATCGTCCTCGTTACTCACTCGAATTAACGCCGGCTGAGCTGCCTCAGTCTAAACCTGAACGTCAAGCTATTTACGAGCTGATCGGTCAAAAGCTCGGTCGCAGCGTCACCGAGCTGACAGATTTAATCGATAGCAAAGGCCTAGGTTCGCTCGATGCTATCGTGCTGGCACGGGATCTTGAACACGAGGCGGCCTTAAAATATAAGCTAGACTTTGCTAATTATCTGGGTATTCGCGTCGTTGAGACGCCGCGTCGTGACTATCTCACTCATAACGCACTCTCTCCTATTATCGGTTACACCGGTGAGGTGACGGCCGAAGAGTTGAAACGGAATATCGATTGGCTCGGTCTGGCTGAAGTCGGCAAGAGCGGTTTAGAGCGTTTTTACGACCAACGCCTTCAGGGTATTAACGGTTATGAAGAGCTAGAGGTCAATCCAGCTGGGCAGATCGAGAGACAGCTGGCGACAGTTGTTCCACAGCCCGGTCAGCGCCTGATCCTAAATCTAGATTTGGGCTTACAGCAGGCTGTCCGTGAGGCTCTAGCTAAAGGAGCAGCGAATCATCGAAAAAAACGAGCCGCCGCAGTTATTCTCGATCCACGCTCAGGGGCAGTCAGGGCTTTGGTCAGTCTGCCTGACTACGATGCCAGTATCTTTACCGATAGCCAACTGCAAGCGGCGCGCCAGGACATTCTGACCGATCCTGATTTACCGCTCTTTAACCGAGCGATCGCTGGTGCTTATCCGCCCGGCTCCACCACTAAGCCGATTTGGGCCGCGGCGGCCCTGGCCGAGGGGACGATTCAGCCCAATTTGCGCTTAATTACTCCGCCCAAGATAGAGCTTGGTCAGTCGATCTTTCCCGACTGGAAAGCTCACGGTAGCGCCGATGTCCGACAGGCGATAGCCGAATCAAACAACATTTTCTTTTACGCCATCGGGGGTGGCTACGAGCGCATCAAAGGCCTCGGTCCCAATAAGCTCAAAAGCTATGCCGAGAAGTTTGGCTGGGGCGCGCTGACCGGTATCGATCTGCCGGGCGAGACTAAGGGACTAGTACCTGACCCTGAATGGAAACGACGAGTTAAAAAAGAGCCATGGTATACCGGTGATTCTTATCACATGGCGATCGGTCAAGGCGATATGCTCTTAACACCGTTACAGATAGTCAACAGCATCGCCGCCATTGCTAATAACGGCCAACTTTTTCAGCCACAGTTAGTTGATCGTATCGAATCAGCCTCGGGCCAGCTTGTCGACGAGATCAATCCGCGACTACTCAACGAGTCGGTTAGCCCAGACAAGATCTTACAAGTCATTCGCGAAGGGATGCGACAAACAGTCACGAGCGGGACGGCTCGACCACTCAACGAACTAGGGATAACGGTGGCGGGCAAGACCGGTACAGCCCAGTTTAGCGACCCGGATAAGACCCACGCTTGGTTTACCGGCTTTGCTCCTTATGAGAACCCTGAGATCGCCCTCATCGTCATGGTCGAAGGTGGCGGCGAGAGCTTCGAGGTGGCTGTGCCTATTGCTAAGGATATTCTGGCTTGGTATGATACGAACAGAAGAAAGGAGCCGGTGCTCCACCCGTAGCTGACACACCAAGGGCCCTTGTTGTGAATTATTTATATTTATTAGTTGTGAGGACTATATGCAGCAGAATGTGTTACTAACTGAAGAGGGTCTAATTAAACTGAAAAACGAACTGGCCGACCTGAAGCAACAACGCAAGGTTGTTATTTCCCGAATCCAAGCGGCTCGCGAACTTGGCGATCTCTCTGAAAACGCGGATTATGACGATGCACGCAATACCCAATCGTTCGTCGAGGGTCGAATCCAAGAGATCGAATCGATGCTCGAACACGCCAAAGTAGTCACCAAATCCGTCAAGGCCGACGGTAAGATTGCTATTGGTAGCCAAGTGACAGTCACTGTCGAAGGCGAACAAGAGGTCTATGAACTAGTTGGTGTTAACGAGAGCGATCCAGCCGCCGGCAAGATCTCGATCGATTCACCGCTAGGCAAGGCGCTAATCGGCCTCAAGTCCGGCGAGAGCGTTCAAGTCGCCACCCCGGCCGGTAAGCTCGAGTATCAAATCGCCAAGGTGGCCTAACCGATACTATTATTAGATAGGAATAAAATGTCCAGACTTTGGACTACCCCCATCGTCGAACAGATCATCGCCCGGAACCCAGACAAGTCCGTCTACTTAATTGCCGACTACAAAACTCCTTCTGGTCCGGCTCACATCGGTTCGTTACGCGGACCGGTAGTCCACCAGGCCGTAACACGAGCGCTGATCAGAGCCGGTCGATCGGCCCACTATCTCTATGGCTTCGATGATTTTGATCCCATGGATGGTTTTCCAAGTGATTTGCCAGACGAGTGGCGACAGTATATGGGCCAGCCGTTAGCTAATATCCCCAGCCCAGACCCTCAGTTTGACAATCTAGCCGCCTATTACGCTAGTAGCTTTCTCGAAGTTTTTACCTACCTCGGTCTAACACCCGAGATTATTTACGGTAGTCGATGGTACCGCGAGGGCCGTTACGATCAGTCGATCGAACGCGCCCTTAATCACAGTCAAACTATCCGTGAGCTCTATCTGTCTGTCTCGCACTCCGAAAAACCGACAGATTGGTTGCCGATACATATGCTTTGCCCGCACTGTGGCAAGATCGGTACAACTCAGGCGACCGCCTGGAACGGTAAAGAAGTGACCTTTGTCTGTCGACCTGATTTAGTGACCTGGGCTATCGGTTGTGGTCAAGTCTCAACCCAGAGTCCTTTTGGTGGTCAGGGCAAGCTACCCTACAAAGTCGAGGCTGCGGCCAAGTGGTCATTTTTGGACGAAGATTTTGAGACGGCCGGCAAAGATCATATGACCAAGGGTGGTAGCTTCGATCTAGCCGCCGCCATTGCCAAAGCAGTCTATCAGATTGAACCGCCAATTGGTCGAGGCTTCCCTTGCGAGTTTTTGTTGCATCAGGGTAAAAAGATGAGTAGCTCCAAAGGGCTTGGCCATACAGCACAGCAGGCTAAGCGCGATCTGCCAACCGAACTTTTGATCTA
This sequence comes from uncultured Candidatus Saccharibacteria bacterium, assembly GCA_964592905.1. Classification (GTDB taxonomy): domain Bacteria; phylum Patescibacteriota; class UBA1384; order CAYGGE01; family CAYGGE01; genus CAZQGJ01. The sequence continues at coordinate 11,999 of CAZQGJ010000004.1, forward strand.
TAAGCTTGGCGTTAGCCAACCCAACTTACAGGTTGAGTTTGACCTGACCGGCGAGGCTATTCCACGTTGGTTCGATCAGCTGGATGGCTTGCTGAAGCAGGCCTTTGTCGATCCCGATTCCGAGGCCGCAGAGACAGTCAAGATCTTTTATCCCGGAGTCAAGCTAGTCGAGTATCGAATGCGCTTTAGTCAGCTAGCTTTTCTATCGCAACTGCCGAACGTCGATCTATTCGAGTTCGCTAAGCTTGATAAGGGCTCAGTCCTGTCGGTTGACGAGACAGCTGCCTTAGTCGAACGATTAGAGTATGCCAAATATTGGCTGGCCCATTTTGCCGATGATAGAGTGAGATTTATTCTTCAAACCGGACCGCTGTCTGAACTTAGTCTAGATTCGGCGCAGCTCGACTTCTTGCGAGCCGTGGCGAAGATTTACAACAGCCGTTCAGGGTGGACTGGTCCAGAGCTGCATACAGAGCTCCATCAACTCAAAGCCGAGAGCGGACTAGAACCTCGTCAGGCCTTTGGTGCTATCTATCAACTATTCTTTGCCAAAGAGTCGGGCCCGCCAGCCGGATGGCTGATCGCTGCTCTCGAGCCGGCCTATGTGGCCACTCGATTGGCTTTAGTTCAGGCTTAAATATGTTACAATCAGCTTGCTATGATAAATCTGAAATTACTTCGCCATGATCCTGACCAGTTCAAAAGTTTACTGGCCCGTCGAGGCGTTCAGGCTGATTTACTAGATCAGATTATTCGACTTGACGAGCAGACCCGAGAACAGAAAAGCCAGCTAGATCAGCTACGGGCTGAACAAAAGGCTCTGGGCAGTACTCAACGCGAACAGGCCTCGGCGCTTAAGCAGCAGATTCAGAGTCTGTCGACGGTTTATGATCAGGCCATTCTTGAGTTGCAAGCTCTCTCTAGCCAGTTGCCTAATTTACCGTCAGATGACACCCCTGACGGTCGAGACGAATCAGATAATCAGGTGATCCGACAGATCGGTAGCCGACCTCAGTTTCAGTTTACGCCGCTCGATCATCTGGCCTTAGCCGAGGGCCTTGGTTTAATCTCGACAGAGCGCGCGGCCAAGACCAGTGGCTCGCGGTTTGCCTATCTGTTCGGCGGTTTAGTTCAGATTCAGTTTGCTTTAGTCCAATGGGTCATGCAAACCTTGACCGATACCGAGACTTTGTCAGAGATCGCTAAACGGGCAGGGTTGTCCGTTCCGATTAAGCCATTTATTCCCGTCGTGCCACCGGTCTTCATCAAGCCCGACATCTATCAAAAGATGGCCCGCCTCGAGCCGCGCGACGAGCGTTATTACCTGCCGGCTGACGATCTCTACCTTATCGGTAGCGCGGAGCATACCTTGGGCCCGCTCTTTTTAAATGAGATTATTCCCGCAGATGAGCTCCCGCTTCGCTTGATCGGTTACTCGACTAGCTTTCGCCGCGAGGCCGGCACTTACGGCAAAGATACTCGCGGCATCCTCCGTCAACATCAGTTTGATAAGCTCGAGATGGAGGTCTTTTCGACTCCCGCCGTCTCGTTGGCTGAGCAGAACTTCCTAGTTGCCATCCAAGAGTATTTTTTGGGTCAGCTCGGTTTGCCGTATCAAGTAATTCAAGTCTGTATCGGCGATATGGGTGACCCCGATGCTCGACAGATCGATATCGAGACCTTTATGCCCGGTCAAGACCGCTATCGCGAAACCCATACCGCTGATCTGATGACCGATTACCAGGCCAGACGCCTCAACACTCGGTTCAAGTCCGAAACGGGACAGACTGAATTGGTCCACACTAACGATGCCACTGCGATAGCTATCGGGCGCATTCTGATCGCTATTATGGAGAACTATCAACAATCCGACGGTACGATTAAGATTCCGTCGGTGCTGCAACCTTGGCTCAACTTTGATCGCCTAGATCGTCAAACCGCTGGCGGTCTGCCGTTAAATCAGTAAGGATTGTCTCGATGAAAATGTTATCTCAACTCTTTGGTAGTAATGAACGCGAGTTACGTCGTTTAGCCCCGCTCGTTAACGAGATTAATCGTTTCGAGGCCTCTATCAATCAACTATCCGATCAGGAGCTGATGGCGAAAACCGCTGAATTTCGCCAACGCATCGACACTCGTTTGAGTCCGCTGTCGGTTAATGTGGATAGTCCTGAGTATCAAGCGGCTGCCAGGCAGATCTTAGACGAACTATTACCAGAGGCCTTTGCCGTGGTGCGCGAAGCGGCTCAAAGAACGATTGGACAACGCCATTACGATGTCCAGTTGATTGGTGGTATCGTCTTGCATCAGGGCAAGATTGCCGAGATGAAAACCGGTGAAGGTAAAACGTTAGTCGCCACCTTGCCGTTATACTTAAATGCGCTTTTAGGACAGGGGGCGCATCTAGTCACCGTCAACGATTTTCTAGCCAAATATCATGCTCAGTGGATGGGCCGAGTCTTTGCGGCTCTCGGTCTGAAGACAGCTTCGATCGAACATGAGCGGAGCTATCTCTATCAAGCGGCTGCCCTCGATGCGGCCACCGAAGCCGATCTCGAAGCCGGTTATATTGATACGGCCTGGCCTGATTTAGTCCGAGTAGATCGTCAGACGGCCTATTTAGCCGATGTGACCTATGGTACCAATAACGAGTTTGGCTTTGATTATCTACGAGACAACATGGTTTATCGACTAGCTGATCAGGCTCAACGGCGTTACTTTGCTATCGTTGACGAGGTCGACTCGATTTTGATCGACGAGGCCAGAACGCCTTTGATTATCTCGGCTCCGGCCGAAGCTTCAGCTGATTATTATCAGGTTTTTGCTCGGCTAGTCCAAAGTTTTACCGTTGAAACCGACTACACTCTCGATGAAAAAGAGCGAGTTGTCTCTGTCACGCCAGCTGGTATTGCCAAGATCGAGACAGCTTTGAAAATTGAAAATCTTTACTCTCCGGCTCATGTCGATTTGGTTCATCAGCTCGAATCGGCTCTTAAGGCCAAGGCCCTTTACTCGCGCGATAAAGAGTATGTGGTGCAAGATGGCGAGATCGTGATTGTCGATGAGTTTACCGGTCGATTAATGGCCGGTCGACGCTTTTCGGAAGGTCTACATCAAGCGATCGAGGCCAAAGAGGGTGTCGTGGTACAGAACGAAAGTAACACCCTAGCGACGATCTCCTTCCAGAACTTTTTTAGACTCTACCCGCGATTGGCCGGTATGACCGGAACGGCTGAAACCGAGGCCGAAGAGCTAGCCAAGATCTACAACCTTGATGTCGTAGTCATTCCAACGCACCGACCGAACGTTCGCATCGATTTTCAGGATCAGATCTTTCAAACAGAGGCTGCTAAATTTGCTGCGGTGGTCACCGATGTAGCTTCGCGTCATGCTCTCGGTCAACCTGTTCTAATCGGTACCATCTCGGTTGAAAAAAATGAGTTACTCTCTAAGCTGTTAACCGCCGCCAAAGTCCCACACCGAGTCTTAAATGCCAAGCTGCACACCGAAGAGGCGGTCATTATCGCTCAAGCCGGTCGACTGGGGGCAGTGACGGTAGCTACTAACATGGCCGGTCGCGGTGTCGATATTATCTTGGGTGGCCTACCCAATAATTCTGACGAGGCAGCCAAAGTCCGCGAACTCGGTGGATTGCACGTTATCGGTACCGAACGGCATGAATCGCGTCGGATCGATAATCAGCTACGCGGCCGTTCTGGTCGCCAAGGCGTCACCGGCTCCTCAATCTTTTATGTGGCCTTAGACGATGATCTGATGCGTATCTTTGGCGGTGAGCGACTCAAGGGTGTGATGGATCGACTCGGGCTGGACCCGCAAGATTCAATCGAGCACCCGATGGTCAGCCGTTCTTTAGAGTCGGCTCAAAAGCGAGTCGAAGGCAATAATTTTGATATCCGTAAGCATTTAGTTGAATACGATGATGTCATGAATCGACATCGATCGTTGATCTACGCCGAGAGACAGCGAATCCTTGCCCTGCGACCAACAGAAGACGATTGGTTGCATCGTCGCATTATCGAGACTTTGGCGGCTGATGAGCGTCGCATTATTGACGTTAAAGTCGAGCGTTATGGTTTGCCTCTCTGGCGCGAAGTCGAACAGGCGATCTTTTTACGAGTCATTGATAGCTTTTGGCTCGAGCATCTTAACTCGATGCAACAGCTACGCGATGGTATTGGCTTGCAGGCCTATGGTCAACACGACCCGTTAGTTGAGTACAAGCACCAGGCTTACGAACTGTTTCAGACTCTCAGACAACGTATCGAAACGCAGGCGATTAATGTGGTCTTGCGAGCCGAGCCGCAGTTAGCCGATGGAACGGTCCCTTCAGCCCAAGGTCCAGATCTGAGTCAGGCCAAGGCTAAGCCTAACCGCAACGACCCCTGTTTTTGTGGCAGCGGTCAAAAGTATAAGAAGTGCCACGGAAAATAGAAAATGCCGAAACCGCAGAATTATGCATTTATAGATAGTCAGAATCTCAACCTCGGAATTAAGGGCCTAGGTTGGAGGCTAGACTATAAAAAATTTCGCCTCTATCTGAAGAACAAATATAATGTTACCAAGGCTTATATTTTTATCGGTCTTGTGGCTGATAATCAAGCCCTCTATACCGAGCTACAAGGTGCCGGCTTTATTCTGATCTTTAAGCCAACCGTGCGTTATTTTGTGGCCGGGCACGAAACTGTTAAAGGTAATGTCGATGCAGAGTTAGTTTTGCATGCTGCCGCGATTGAATATAACAACTATTCTAAAGCGATTATTGTCTCCGGAGATGGTGATTTTGCCTGTCTAGTTAGATTTCTTGTAGATAAAGGCAAGTTATTGCACGTATTAACACCTAATCAAAAATATTCGAAACTGCTCAAGCCTTATTCAAAATTTATTATACGAGTCGACCAATTAAGGGATGCTTTGAAATATCAAAAAGACCAGCATCGGCGGTCGGTCGAAACCTTAGGCCTATCTGGTCATGATGATACTACGAATATAGCAAAAAGTGACAATGGCGTCAAGTCTAGAAAATCTTAGCAATCAGCAGAGGATAGTGGAGCATAAATGTGGAAAAAGCTTTCGTCAAAAATACTCTTTTAACATCCCCGAATTAAGTTGATCGAAGACGAGGTTGAATTGCCTGGTGGTCAGCGAACTCATTATATACGCTTTGAAAATACCGGTGACGCTGTGACTGTAATCTGTGTTAAAGACGGAAAAGTTTTACTCGAGCAAGAATACTCATATCCAGTCAATCGAGTGATTTGGCAGTTTCCAGGCGGTGCTATAGCGCCTAACGAGCAGCCTATCGATGCAGCCAATCGAGAGTTGATGGAAGAGGTAGGCTACAAAAGCAATAATCTTAAGCCTCTCGGGAAATATCTAATTATCAATCGACGTAGCGATGCTTTTATGCATGTCTTTCTGGCTACCGAAATTGAGGCAGTATCGCTCGATAGCGGAGAGATAGAAGAGGATATTCAGAAAGAGTGGCTGTCAGTAGATGAAGTCAAGCAACTCATTGTCTCTGATGAATTTATTAATACGCATTTGCTATCTTCATGGTGCTTGTATATAAATAACCGCTTGATGAGTTAAGTCGGGTAGATGAAAAAACTTTTTTTAACATCGAGTGTTGGTCGAGTAGCTAACGACATTGCTACTAAACTAGAAATTCGAAATGGAACAAGCCTTGTATTCGTAACGACTGCTTCAGAAACGGAGACGGATGATTTAAGCTGGCGAGATGATGATCGTCAAGCGCTGGTTGCTGCTGGCTTTAATGTTACTGATTATACTTTTACGGATAAATCAACAGATGAGATTAAAGCAAACCTTAAACAATTTGATGTAATTTGTATTGAAGGCGGAAATACTTTTTACCTCTTAGAGAAGATTCAGCAGAGTCAATGTCAAGAAGCGATTATCGAGCTTGTCAGTAACGGTATGCCATATATCGGCTCAAGTGCGGGTTCTATGATTGCTGGCCCTAATATTCATCCTCTGCGACACCTTGAACGTGACCATTTTCCAACTTTAGATGGGTATGAGGGCTTAGGACTGATTGATTTTGTTATATTCCCACACTGGGGAAGAGATGATTTTAAAGACTTATATTTAGTAAGACGCATGAAATATAATTATAATGATCAATATAAGTATATACTCCTTACAGACAATCAGTATCTTCAAGTAACTGACAACGAAATTAAATTCATCGATATTAAGCATGATAAAAATCAATAACACAGAATCTGATATGAATGCTGAGCAGCAAAATTTACGCATCAATAATGAAGAAGAAAAACGGAGCACCATTTTTGAACGGGTGAGAGCCTTAGGTTTTCCGATAGGTGAGTATGTGGTTGTCGGTGGCGTGATGGAGGCACATGGTTTACGCAAAGCGAACGATATAGATATCGTGGTGACGAAAAAATATTTTGACGAGCTATCGCAATTGCCAGAGTGGGAGCTTCAAGAGTTTAACTACCCGGACGATAGAAAGTACTGGTTAAAAGGTAATGGAATAGATATCATGCCAGGTTTTTCTTATAACGATGCTTATCGTCCCGATACGGAGCAACTGATTGCCGGTGCCGATATTATCAATGGCATACCATTTATCAAACTAGAAGAACTATTAAAATGGAAAAGAGCTGCCAATCGAGAGAAGGATCAGGCTGATATAGAGACGATAGAGCGCTACATGGCTAAGCTATGAAACAAGGTGTAAATTACGTAGGCGTGACGGTGACGTTTCTTTGTCACGATGGTCAAGGTAATTTTCTCCTTGCCAAGAGAAGCAAAATGGCCCGTGATGAACATGGTAAGTGGGACGGCGGCGGCGGAGCATTAGAGCTCGGTGCAACTGTTTTAGCGACCCTCAAAAAGGAAATTAAAGAAGAGTATTGTGCCGATGTCATAGAGCATGAATTTCTGGGCTATAGAGATATTCTTCGGCATCATGACGGCCACCCAACTCATTGGATTGCTCTTGATCATAAAGTTTTGGTGAGCCGTGATCAGGTTAAGAATGGTGAGCCACACAAATTTGATGAGTTAGGCTGGTTTACTTTGGCTAGCTTGCCGGATTCATTGCATTCTCAATTACCGGCTTTTATCTCTGCTTATAATCATCGGCTTGCTTCAACCGATCAGAGTTGATTCGGGCTTAGTTACTAACGATCGATATTAGGCCAATCCGGGCGCCGAGAAACCTATTTCCGACGCCCGGACCTATGTTTAGCCCTGAATACCCTTAAAGAGTAAGGCAAAATTACAGTTGGTTTGTTGACTATCGTTCGTACTCTTGAGCTTAGCACTGACCTGTATATAGCGCGCCTCATCGACGGCTAGAGCGGTGAAGTAACTAGTTAGATTACTTTCCCAGCTGGATAGGCCAAGCCACGGCGTTGATTCGGTGCCGAGTTGAAACTGCAGCTCTAGATCAGTGGCTAACGCCGCTGGACAGGTGGTGGCATCGCCGACAATGACGCTCGGGGCGAGTCGAAGCGGTACAACCGAATGGGCAGCCGGGTTCGTATAGCTAGTACAGCCTCGATCAGTCGCAGTCGTCAAGAGTGAACCGCCATCGTTAGCGATTGAAACCTCATCAGTCCCAAAGAGCGTTTGGGTGCCGCCAGGAAAGAGATTCTCAAGGCTGATAGTGCGTGAGCTGCCATAGGTCCAACCAGGCAGGGTATCAAGTCGATCGCAGAGCTTTAGCTCAGCCTGACCGGTCTTGACGTTATTGTCGAGCAAGGCGACTGGCCAAGTAGTAAAGCCGGCATAGGCCAGGCCGGCACCGAGTGAGACGAGGCCAACGACAACTGTCAGTTTGGCCAACCGTGAGGTAGGGGATTTAAGCATTGTATGCTCCTTTCCCCCAGAGGATAGCTAGTCAAAGATTAAAATTTCCTTAATCGCCGAGTTATTTTAGACGGCAGTGGTCAAGCCTAATTAAGAGCGTTTAATTGTCGCCTAGCTCGCCTTCGAATCCGCGACCAGGCATCAATTTTACTAAGATCTTAAACTTACGGACTAAGCCGTCTGCCCCTTCGATAATATCGGTATTATTCTTTTGACTATACTCCATCAACTCATAGGCTAAGAGATCTTCGAGGGTGCTGATCTCTTCTTTGATGTCGCGAAGTTTGGCGACGACCTCTTTATTTTCGCTGGTTTCTAAAACCGAATCGCGAAGTCGCTTCTTTTTGGCGTTGACCTCTTTGCTCTCTTTGACTACCTGTTGATAGCTACTGTCGTTGGACAGAGCGTTACTGATAGCCTCGCTGGCTACACGTTGTTCGTTTTTCAACTCTTCGATCGAGCTGATCCTTTTCTGAATGCTGGCAATATCCATCATAAACTCCTACCGGCTAATACTAGCACTCGTGCTATAATTTAAACAATGATTTATCTTGCTTCGGATCATGCTGGTTTTCAGTTAAAGAATCAGTTGCTAAGCTGGTTAGACGGTCAGGGTCAAACGACACAAGATATCGGCCCGGCCGAGCTCGAGGTAGGCGATGACTATCCCGATTATGCCCTGCCCCTAGCCGAAGCCGTCAGCCGACATCATCAAGCCCTTGGCCTCTTAATCTGTCGTAACGGTCAAGGCATGGCGATCGCAGCCAACAAGGTCAAAGGCATTCGAGCGGCTGTTGCCTGGTCGCCTTCGGTAGCTCGCTCCGCCCGAATCGATGATCATTGCAATATTCTGACCTTACCGGCCGATTATCTGGTAACGCAGAGCTGGTTGGGTCCGAATCAGAGCCAAAGTAAGCCGCAAGACCGAGCCCAAGAACGCCTCAGTATCGCTATTAAAATTATCGACAGCTGGTTAACTGCCGTGCCGAGCCAAGATAGTCGCCACCTAGCTCGCTTAGCCAAAATTGCGGCTTATGAGCGAGATCATTAGGCGATGATTTAACACTCACACACCAACCAAAGGATGGGGATTGAAAAAGACTTATCAATATAAAATTTGCGTATCCGGTTCGGCTGTGGCCGATGAATCAGCGGTCAAGGAAAAGGCCAAGGCACTCGGACGGGCCATCGCCGAGAACGATGCGATTCTTTTAACTGGTGCCACCACCGGTTACCCCTATCTCTCGGCTATCGGTACCAAAGAAGCTGGCGGTATGGTGATTGGCTTTAGTCCAGGTATGGGCTACAAAGAGCACTCCAAAAAATATCGCTTACCGACCGATTATCATGACCTGATCGTCTATACTGGCTTTGGCTATTCTGGACGCAACCTCTTTCTAATCCGATCGTCAGATGCGGTGATTCATATCGCCGGTCGGATTGGAACGCTCAACGAATTCACTAGCGCTTTCGAGGACCGCAAGGTCATCGGTGTCCTGTTGGGGACGGGTGGTACGAGCGCCCTCATCGACGATATTATCGATATTGCCGAACGTGGTCCTGGTAAAGTTGTTTATGACGACGATCCAGATATTTTGATTGCTAAGGTTATGAAGCTACTGCGTAAAGAGGATCTTTAATCGGTGTCCATCAAGATTACATTCTATGGAGCGGCCGGTGAGGTGACCGGCTCGCATTATGTTCTCGAGAGTGCCAAGAGTCGGATTGCTATCGATTGTGGTTTGTTTCAGGGTACGGCTTCAGCCCACGATGACAACTATCTGCCCTTTCCTTATGACCCGAGTCAACTGCAAGCGCTAATTTTGACGCATGCCCATCTCGATCACGTTGGGCGTTTGCCCAAGCTAGTTAAAGACGGTTTTCGGGGCAAGATCTTTACTCATCCAGCCACGGCTGATTTGGCGGCTTTAATTCTTGAAGATGCTGCCAAGGTGATGATCGATCATCTTGAGACAGAAGAGGAACCGTTATATCATCCTAGCGATGTCGAGGCGGTGCTTGACCTGTTCGAACTGGTTGAATATCAAACTCCAGTCAAGATCACAGCCGATATTACGGCCAAGTTTTTCGACGCCGGCCATATTTTGGGCTCGGCCTCGGTACGCGTCGAATCGGCCGGACAGTCAGTCGTTTTCTCTGGTGATATCGGTAATCATCCCGTGCCCTTACTCAATCAACCGGTTACGCCAGAACCGGCTGACCTGGTCATTATGGAATCAACTTATGGCGGTCGGTTACACGACGATCCGCAAACCCGTAAACAGAAGCTACTCGAGGTTTTTAAGCGCTTGGTCAAGGCGCGCGGCGTTTTAATGATTCCGGCCTTTGCCATTGAACGGACGCAAGAGCTCTTGTATGAGCTGAACGAGATGGCTAATCAGGGCCTGTTGCCAACCATTCCAGTCTATCTCGATAGCCCATTGGCCACCGCTGTAACTCGGGTTTATCAGCAGTACCACACGCTGTTTGATGCCGGTGCCAAATTGGCCTATTCGCACGATCGAGAGATCTTTAGCTTCCCTAACCTGAGCATCACCGAAAGTAGCGAGCAATCCAAGGCCATCTTGGCCGCCTCTGACCCCAAGATCATCATTGCCGGCTCTGGCATGATGGAGGGTGGTCGGATTATTCATCACGCCGCCAACTATCTAGCTGAGCCGCATAACTTTTTACTCTTCGTTGGCTACCAAGGACAGGGGACGCTAGGACGTATGCTCTTCGATGGTAAAAAACAGGTTAAGATCAAGGGGCAAACGGTTAAGGTTCGCGCCAAATTGATGGCTATTACCGCCTATTCATCTCATGCCGATCAGCCGGGGTTACTGGCCTGGTTGGCCGATTTTCGGCGGCCGCCGCAGCAAATCGCTCTAGTTCACGGTGAGCCCGAGGCGGCGGCCGCGCTCGCCAAATCAATTAAACTTTCAGCCAAGATCTATCGCCCGAGCCGCGGCCAGTCAATTATCGTCGGTCAAGTCTAACCGGAGTCACCATAATGCAGCCTACATTTTATCCCGCTTATTGGCCCGATCCGACCTACTCACTCGACTTTCATCGTCTGATCCTAACTGAGCTCGCCGAGCTAGCCGATGTCATTCATCTTGATTTTGTCGATCCTGATTTCGGCTCGACCAGTCCAGTCGGATCGACTAATCCAGCCCGCTCGGCTGTTGCTACCGCCGATTGGCAGGCCATTCTCGATCATCCAACCATGGACGCAATTCGCCCACGCTTGCTCTTACATCTGATGTCCCCGGCTTTAGTCAGTCAGACTAAGCTGGCTATTAAGGCCGGAATCAAGCATTTTATCTTGCCAACGACCGACTGGTCCGAGTTTGTCGCCACTCAGACTGAGTGTCAAAAATCTCAATGTTACTATCTACCCTCGCTTGAGCCAACCGAGATGCTTTCCGAGCAGCAACAGCTAGCGCTAAGCGAACAGCCATTAATGATGGGTCTGAATCTAATGGGTGTTGACTCTGGTGCCACCGGGCAGCCTCAGCAAACAGAGCGCCTATTGTCCAAGATAGCTATCTACCGTGAAACACAGCCCAATTGGCTATTAGCGGTTGACGGTGGCGTCAGGCTCGATAATGTCGCTTCGCTTTGGCAGGCTGGAGTCAGCCTCGTCTTCGCCTCGCAATACGGCTACTGGCCAAGTCCTACTAGTTCCGAGGGTTTTGCGCTCTACCAGAACTTAGCAGCGGACCTACCGGCCTTAACTGCAGAACTGGCTCAAGATCGTCACGAGAACCAAGCCCGTTTCGCGAGCTTTGCAACCTCTGCAACTTCTGCGATGTCAAATAATAGGACTGTTGATGTTAGTTAATCCTTTGAGTCTATTGCAACAGGCGCGGGCCAAGGGTTATGCCATTGGCGCCTTTAATACCTCTGACCTTGAGATTAGTCAAGGCATTATCGAGGCGGCCGTAGAGCTGCGTTCGCCGGTCATCCTCCAGGCTTCTGAAAAGGCGATTGAGTATGCCGGCATTAAAACTCTGGTTGCGATTCTGACGAGCCTGGCCGAAGAGGCGCCGATTCCGGTTGCCATTCATCTTGATCACGGCCGATCTGTCGAGATCGCCCTCCAGGCGATAGAGGCCGGGTTCACTTCGGTTATGATAGATACCTCCAAAGATAGCTACGCTAAAAATGTCGAACAGGTCCAGGCCGTCGTCAAGGTGGCTCATCGACGCGGCATCGCTGTCGAGGCTGAGCTCGGCTCGATTACCGGCAAAGAGGACTATATCGAAGCGCTCAAGTCGCGTTTAACCGATCCTGATCAGGCCGTCGATTTTGTTAGTCAGACCGCCTGCGATAGCTTAGCTGTATCGATCGGTAACGCGCATGGCAAACCTAACGCTACCGAGATCTTTGATCTCGATCGCTTACGCCTGATTGCTCAAAAAGTGAAAATCCCACTAGTCTTGCACGGCGCCTCGAGTACTCATCCGGCTCGCATCAGTGCGGCTATCCAGGCCGGGATCGCCAAGATTAATATCGATACCGACGTTCGTCTGGCCTTTTCCGGCGAGTTACGAGAATTTTTAGCCCGTCATCCCGAGGCCTATGATCCACGCGAATATCTGAGTAGCGCTCGCGAAGCGGTCCGAAAGCTAGTGCTACACCGAATCGATCAGTTTGGTTCGGCCAATCAAGGGGGACATCATGCATGATTTAATCACAGTCGGTGACGCCGGTGTCGATGTCTTTTTGGCGCTAGCTGATAACGAGGCCGAGGTTAACTGTCGACTTGATCGACAAGATTGTCGAATCAGCCTACCTTATGCCGAGAAAATACCGATTGAAAAGTTAACTAAGACGATTGCCATGAACGCTTGCAATGTGGCGGTGGGAGCGGCTCGACTCGGCTTAAAAACAGCCCTTATCGCCTCGACAGGTACTGATCCCGATGGCCAGCTGGTCAGGGCTGGTTTAAAGCTGGCCAAGGTTGACTCGCGTTATCTTGGTCACCAAGATCAGACCAACTTCTCGGCCGTTATCAACTATCAAGGTGAACGGACGATCTTAGTCCATCATGCGCCACATCGCTATCACTGGCCCAAGCCACGACCTACTCGCGGGCTCTATCTGACCTCGATGAAAGATGGTTGGGAGTCGATCATTCCAGAGCTGACCGACTATCTCGAGCGTCACAAGCCGATCTTTGGCTATAATCCCGGGACATATCAGCTCAGACAGGGCATCAAGGTTAGTCGAGCTCTTTTGAAATTAACCACCGTCTTGTTTGTTAATCGCCAAGAGGCTGAGCGCTATTTAGAGCTGCCGATTAATACGCCTGTCGATAAGCTCTTACACGAACTCTTAGCACTTGGTCCAAAGCAAGTAGTCATCACTGATGGCCCGACCGGAGCCTATTATAGTGACGCTCAAGAGAGCTTATTTATTGCGACCTATCAAGTTCCAGTTGTCGAGCGGACCGGCTGCGGCGATGCCTTTGCCACCGGTTTTATGGCGGCTCGGCTGGCTGGTCAGTCAACAACCGAGACTCTGCGTTGGGCGAGCTTCGAGGCGGCGGCCGTTTTACAAGAGATCGGTCCACAGGCTGGCTATCTGACCAAAGCCGAACTGACTGCCGTCGGGAATCACCGACAACACTTTCAGGCTGTCCCGTTAATGCAAGCCTTAGATAAGATTCAGCCAAAGCCAGGCTCACGTCAAATTCGCTCCCCTAAAGTCGCTCAATCCTCTAAAAGAAAGGTCTAAGATGCGTTTAGCAATTAACGGTTTCGGTCGAATCGGCCGAGTTGCCACCCGAGTTCTCTTAGAAAAGGGCCAGATCAAATCTTTAGTCGCTATTAACGATTTAGGCGACGCGGTCAGCCTGGCTCATCTTTTGACTTATGACTCAAACTACGGCCATATCGGTGTCGAAGTCAGTGGCGAAAACTTCACCAGTTTGGCCGATCCTGATGGTCCGAGCGGAATTCTAACTGTAGACGGACACGATATTCATGTTTTTGCCCAAAAAGATCCGGTCAAGTTGCCTTGGGCCGACCTCAAGATCGATGTGGTTATCGAGTCGACCGGTAAGTTTACCGATGCGGCGGGAGCCGGCTTGCATTTAACGGCCGGCGCTAAGCGTGTTGTCATCTCGGCGCCAGCTAAAGACCCCGAGATTAAAACCTTAGTCATGGGCATTAATCAACTGGAGATTCGTCAAAAGGACTTAATCATCTCTAATGCCTCATGTACCACCAACTGTATCGCGCCGGTGGCAGCTATCATTGCTGAGCATTTTGGGATTCGTAAGGCGATGATGACGACGATCCATAGCTACACCGCCGATCAAAATCTCCAAGATGGTCCGCACAAGGATCTGAGGCGGGCACGGGCGGCGGCCGTTAATATCGTCCCGACTTCAACCGGAGCCACGCTGGCGGCGGCCGAAGTCGTAGTCGAGCTCAAAGAGCTCTTTGCTGGCTTAGCCATTCGTGTACCGGTTGCCGTTGGCTCGCTCTCTGATTTTACCTTCGTCCTCAAAAAGAAGACCACCGTCGAAGCGGTTAATCAAGTTCTGACCAAAGCTAGTCAGCACAAGAACTGGCGGGGGATTTTATCGGTCACCCAGGCGCCGATAGTCAGTAGCGATATTATTGGCGATACACATTCCGCCATTATCGATTTGAGTCTGACAGCTCTGGTCGATGGCGATCTGCTCAAAGTTGTGGCCTGGTACGACAACGAGTTCGGTTACTCCAACCGTTTGATCGAGGCGGCAACTCTCATCGCCGCACAGGCTAAATAGCCATCTCTATGTTAAGATAAAATTTAAGGAGTGGTAGCTTGTCGCATAAACCTGAAGCAGTCGATACTAGCCTCATCAAATTAGAAAAGATTGAAAAGCGTTATGGCGATCAGGTCGCCTTAGCTGATATCAATTTAGAGTTTGCTGATGGTGAATTTGTCTGTTTGGTCGGGCCCTCTGGAGCAGGCAAATCGACCCTCATCCGACTACTGATTGCCGAGGAATCTCCAAGTCACGGTCGAATCTATGTCGCCAACAGAGACATCACCCGGCTGCGCGCCCACGAGTTGCCCTTTTATCGACGCAAGGTCGGTGTCGTTTTCCAGGATTTTAAACTTTTACCACAAAAGAATGTAGCCGAAAATGTCGCCTTTGCTCTCGAAGTTTCCGATGTCCCCGAGGCCGAAATACAGGAACGGGTCCCGAAGATCCTAGCCCTGGTCGGTATGGATCATAAACTCAAGAGCTTTCCTCACGAACTTTCAGGCGGTGAGCGTCAGAGGGTGGCGATCGCACGAGCCATGGTCCATTCGCCACGCATTTTAATCGCCGATGAGCCGACCGGTAATCTCGATCCGATGACCACGGCCGACATTATCGAGCTCTTAATTCGGATCAATAAATCAGGTACCTTTGTCCTTTTGGCGACTCATAATCGCGAAGTCGTCAATTCTCTGAAACGAAGAGTGATCTTGGTCCGCGGTGGTCAGGTTATTAGCGATAAGCACAAGGGTGAGTATGTTTTATAACCGAGTCTACCAACAATGAGAAAGTTTTTAACCCATTGGCGGCGTATTGCTGGCCTCGGCTCGGTGAACTTTTGGCGTAACCGCTGGCTGTCGCTGGCAGCTACCCTGATGGTCATGTTAACGATGTTAACCGTTGGCCTCTTTGTGATCGCCTCGGCCTATGTTCACTTGGCGGCGGCCGAGGTCAAGAGCCGTATCGATCTGACAGTCTATTTCCACGAGAACGCGACCGAAACACAGATCAAGGAGCTACAGCAGCTGCTAACGAGCCGCGCCGATGTTAAGACGGTTTACTATATCGATAAAGCCCGTGCTCTCGCCAACTGGCAGGCGCGGGTTAGCGATGCCAAAGTCCGTAACTTAATCACCAAGGATGCTAATCCACTACCGCGTCATCTTCAAATCACCGCCGTCGAACCAGAAAGTTACCAGGCGATCAACGATTACATTGCCGATTCGCCCTATCAGAATAGCTTCAAAGAGATCAGCTATCAAAATACTAAAGCGGCGATCGATAAGATTATTCAGGTGACGCGCTTTGTTCGGTTAGCTGGGTTTGCGACCTCGGCTTTTCTAGTCGTCATCTCATTAGTGGTTATTATGAACACGATTCGTTTGACGATCTTTACTCGTCGCGACGAGATCGAGATTATGCGCTTAGTTGGTGCCGAAGCCAGTTTTATCCGCGTTCCATTTACTATCGAGGCGCTCTATTTCGGTGCTCTGGGTAGCCTCATCGCCTATCTGATCATTGTTAGCTTAGTTTACTCGTTCTTGCCTCAGTTGAGTCGCTATTTCAGCGGGATCGATCTACCGGTCGATTACCTTGGACAGCTGATCGCGCCGATCAGCCCGCCACTCCTCGATCTGGCAACTTACAGCTTTGCCACCATCATGATTGGGCTCTGGCCGATGTTAGTTGGCCTCTTAGCCATCGGAATCGTGTATAGTGTAATTTGCTCTAGTATAGCCATTCGCAGATTTCTCAAACTATAATCTATATGAAACAGTTACTATCTAGCCGCAATCTCATTCTTCTACCGCTCTGCTTGTTGTTACTCGGATTAGCCAACCAGCGACAGATAGTGGTCGCGGCGGTTAACAGTAATGCTTTGCAAGATCTCAAAGCCGTTTTAGAGCAGAAAAAGCAGCTCGATAATCAGATCAAGGCCAAACAAGAAGAGGCCAAAAAAAAGGCGGCCGAGGCGGCTAAGGCCGAGAGCGAGCGTCAACGTCTGGCTAGCTTAATCAAAGAGCTGGAGAGCCAAATTAGTCAAACGGTTAAGAGTCAAGAACGAACCACCCAGTCGATCAACGAAAAACAGCGCGATATCGCCACTCAAGAGACAGCGATCGCCGAAAAGCAACATCAGTTAGAGGTTAAAAAGGTCGAGACTCTCGACACCGTCAGTCTCTATTATCAGCAGCTTCAGAGCGGGAATAGTGCCTTAATCTCCTTACTAGGTAATGAGTCCTTAACCGATTACCTTAAAGCCCAGACTGGTTCAACGGCGCTAGTTGGTTTTTTGCAACAGCAGGCGGCTGAGCTTGAGGATCGTCGCGTAGAGCTAGTTGATTACAAGAATACTCTCG
>CAZQGJ010000005.1:0-18856 GCA_964592905.1 uncultured Candidatus Saccharibacteria bacterium
GAGTTGTTACAGGAATACAAGAAAGTGGCGCATTAAATTCTTGAACTTACCCTAAGTCTTGTTATTTTGAGTACTAAAATAGTTCGAATCCAGTTTGGGTAAAACCGTCTTCGAACCTTAAAATTCAATGGCGGACCCGACCGGATTCTCACATCGTCGCTTCGCTCCTCCCCATAGGGCTTCCGCCCTCTGGTCTCCTCTTTGCTCTGACGAGCAAAATAGGTAGGTCACCCCGCACGGGGAAACAACTGTTTCCCCGACCCCTTTCGTGTTCGAATCCGTCAGATATCTATCAGTAAAAAAACAAAATCACCCTGTCGGGTGACTTCATTTTTTACTGGCGGACCCGACCGGATTCGAACCGGCGATCTCCTCCGTGACAGGGAGGCGCTTTAAGCCACTAAGCTACGGATCCGTAGTTAACAGGTTGATTATAGGTGAAATTTTGTCGATTGACAAGTTGGAGCGGGTAACGGGAATCGAACCCGTTTCTCATCCTTGGGAAGGACGCATTCTACCAGTGAACTATACCCGCAACGTTAGCTTGTCTAAATACGCTGTATCCAATCTTAACTGGTTTAGCTAGAATTGCCAAGTCTTATTTGTCATGATGCAGTTATATGAAAAAGAATAGAAAGAATAGTTGGTTAATCGTTAGCCTAGGGCTGCTAGCCTTATTCGCATATTCGGATCTGCATCAATTCTTAGCCAGATCCAGGGCCGAATCAGCTCTCAAGGCGTTCGAATCTTTAGATAAGCAATCAGTAGAACTAGGCAACTGTCAGTTTGAGCTGAGAGTCGCTCGCTCTTTAGCTGAGCAAGCGCAAGGGTTAGGCGACCTAGCCTTTCTTTCGGCCGATCAAGGGATGAGTTTCCCATTAGCAGAGGCAAAAATACCGATCTTTTGGATGAAAAAGATGCGTTTTAGTCTGGACATACTCTGGCTGAGTCAGAATAAGGTGATAGCGATTGAGCCGAACGTGCCTGTCGATGGTGGGCGGCGGCGTTACTCACCCCCGCAACCGATAGATTTGGTCATCGAGATCGCTGCCAATCGAGCCAAGGAGTGCCAAATCAAACCTGATTCACCCTTGCTTTATCCCTCGTAATTGATTAAATTAAGCCTATACAAAATCAAAGGAGGCGGTGGTTCTGCCGATATAGCTCAGAGGTAGAGCAATGCTTTCGTAAAGCATGGGTCGCCGGTTCGAATCCGGCTATCGGCTCCACGGGTTCACAATGCAACTACGTAACTCATTTCTGTGGCTCAATCTTTATCACATTCTCTTAGCGGTGGCTCTGGCGGGCCTCTGGTGGCAGTGGTGGCATAGCGATCAGATCTTTTCCGCCTCACTCTTAGTTTTGGCTTCGGTTATCCTGCCGCTTAACTCGCTTTTAGCCTATCTGACACTCTCTCGCTTACCTTATGCTGTCAAGCTTTTGACACTGAACTCTTTGGCCGTGATCGTGATCATCGCTTACGCCTTTGGGACGATTAGCTCATGATTAATAGTCGCATCATTCAATCATCTTGGCTCAAGCGGTCACTGGAAATTCTGCCTGGCCTAGCAAGTTGGTCGGCCTTGATCCTGCCGCCGTTACTTTCTAGGCCCTTTCCGGCTGGAGTTGTGGCCTTTGTTATTCTATTCGATCTCTATTGGCTCTATCGCGCCTTGATCATGACCACACATTTAATCTTGGGCTATCGCTTTCACCGCCGTTCGATGCGGACCGATTGGTTAGCCAAGGTTCAGGCCATACCTCATCACCGCGAGCTTTATCATGCCATCATCGTGGCTACCTACAAAGAAGATCTATCGATTCTCCGCCAAACCTTTCAGGCGATCGCTAACAGTCGATATGACTTAAAGAAGTTTATTGTTTACTTAGCAGTCGAGGAACGCGACAAAGAACGGGGCTTGGCTAACGCCCGAGCCTTAAAGCAAGAGTTTGGTGCCTTGTTTAGTCATTTTGCCTACACTCTGCATCCTGCGAATATACCCGACGAGGTCATCGGTAAAGGCGGTAATATTACCTTTGCTGGACGCGAACTGCAAACCTATCTCGATCAACAAAAGATCAACTACGAGCGGGTTGCTGTGACTACGCTAGATGCCGATAATCGAGTTGATCCTTTGTACTTCTCCGAGCTGAGCTACCAGTTCCTCAGTCATCCCAAGCCGAAACAGGTTAGCTTTCAACCGATCCCGATGTTCTTTAATAATATCTGGGAAGCGCCGGTATATAGCCGTTTGTTAGCTCACGGCACGATGTTCTGGGTGATGATCGAGGCGACTCGTCCTTGGCGCTTGCGTAACTTTAGCAGTCACTCTCAATCGATGGCCGCTTTAGTCGAGATCGATTTCTGGTCAACTTCGACCATCGTCGAAGATGGTCATCAGTATTGGCGAAGCTATTTTGCCTATAACGGTGACTACTCGGTCTATCCTCTGGGGACGCCAATCTATCAAGATGCCGTCGTCGGTGAAAGCTTCTTTGACACTTTGCGCGAGCTTTATCTGCAACGCCGTCGGTGGACTTGGGGCTGCTCGGACTTACCCTATATTATTACTAACTGCCTTAAAAACACCTCTATCCCTTGGTATGAAAAGTGGGGCAAGGCTTTTCGAGCCTTTGAGTCGCACTTTTCTTGGGCCACTCAGGCCGTCTATGTCATGGTCGCCGGTTGGGTACCGATTGCTCTTAACGCTAGTTTCTCCGATACTGTTTTGGCCTATAACTTTCCTCAGGTAGCTTCGCGACTCTTAACGCTCGCTATGGTCGGTTTGATCACAGCGGTCTGTGTGGCCACACTACTCTTGCCTCCACTCGCCAACCGACGGCAACAACAGAAGCTACTGCTGATCGAGTGGCTCTTAATTCCGATCGTCTCACCCTTTACGAGCTTATTATTCGGCGCCATTCCTGCTTTAGATTCACAGACTAGATTGATGCTGGGCAAATATCTAGAGTTTAGAGTAACTAAAAAATTACCCAGTCGAAACTAAGTCAGCCGAGCACTACTTGATTCGTCTCGCCTCAACCCTGTCCTCGCTGATGACTAAGGGGCGTAGAATAAAAAGATCGAACCGATCTGCGTCACTAACTCTTTATTGTCTGGTAACGGGTAGCCCGAGGCGATTAACTCGCCGCCACTAATGGCAAAATATCCAGATAGTTTTTGTCCTGGTATATAGGCCTCAACAAAGGGCCCGATGTAATATCTTGCCTCGCGTTGACGATAGTTTATCCAGGTTAGCTGCTCAATATTCTGCTCTTTCAAGTAGTGGCCAAGGCGGGCGATATCCTGCCCCCAGTCGTAGTTAGAGTCACTAGCTACCTTGTAGCCCTGTTCTCGTCCGCCGACTAAGCTGTTGTAAAACGGTAAGTAAAAAGGATAGCTAGCCACAGCGACGCCTAAAGTTGTAACGGCGAGCGCAATAATCAGCGTTAATTTCAACGGTCGTAGTCGAACCAGGCCGTGCGCTTGCCATAGACAGAGTGACTCAGTAATTACTAAATAGATTAAAGGGAGAGTTGGCAGGATGTGGCGATAGCCAATATTGAGCGGTGACACTAAGGCCAATAACCAATAGGCGGCAATCGTTAAAGAGACGCTTTGCGTTAGCTTCGAGAGCTTCTGCCACTGTTTTAGGGTCAATATCGAGCCGATGGCGATCAAGGCCAGTGTTGAGAGGCTCTCTTTAGTGATTAACAGGATCGGAAAGTAGAGAGCGCTACCGCTATGGTTAAGATTGCCCAAGAAGTAACCGGTATGGCCGCCAGCGATTCTGGTCAAGGTCATCGCCAAGCCCAGTACATAGGCAAAGAACGGTTTGGTGGTTGAGTTAAATATCGTGCTTCGATCAAATCCCTGTATCCATTGGATCAGCCCCTGTTGAGTGGCGTCAGGGCTATAAAAACCACCGGTTATCGATTGCCAGTCGCTTTGGAAGCGGTCAAAAGGATAGTTCCAGGTGACATAGCTATAGATGATCATTATTGTTATAAAAGCCAAGAGATAATAGCCTAGCATCCAGCGCCAGGAGAGAGTCCGACGCCATTGCCAGAGCCAGACAACTAGGGTAATCGGCAATAGATAGACGAGAGAGAACTTACTGGTTAGAGCTAGTCCGAGGGTGACTCCGGCCAAAGATAACCACCAGATTCTTGAACGCGAACTCTCACCCTGTTGCCCTAGTAAGTCTAAACTGAACAAAGTGGCCAACAGCCAAAAGGCGGCACCGATATCAAAGGTAATTAAGTGGCTATGAGCGATAATCGAGGGTGAGGCTAAGGTCAGTAGTGTGAATAAGGCGGCAGCCCACGGCTGTTTCCGTTTCCAGAAGTAGATGAAGCCTAAACAGGCTAACGCAAATCCCAGAATAATTGTTGGCCAACGCATCGCCGTTAGTAATCTTTGAGCATCGTTACCGTTGGCGAATAAGATATCGCCACCCAGATCCCATTGCCCATTGACTAACTCTGTCCAGGCGGCCGATTGATAATCAACTCGAGGCTGAAGCGGTTGCCCAGCTAGCCCAGCCATAATCTTTAAGAGGGGTGGATGCTCGGGATTGAGTCGATTGTCCTGTTTTTGAACATAGCTTAAGCTGGCCGATAGATGAGCAATCTCATCGGTAGTGACCGAGTCGCTTTGGGCTAATTTGGCGTTGACGACAATAAAGCCCAAACCTAGACAAAGGCTGAGGACTAACGCCAAGTAAGATGATTTTATTGACACCTATGCCTCCTTGCGGCCCTGAAACTGTCGTCGGTGAAGCTTTTGATAGTAAGTATTAGCAAAGCGATGCGCCTCATCGCGAAGTGCCCATAGTAATTCTAGCTTATATTTGACTTTAGGGTCAGCCCCTATGATCGTTTCACCTCTGCGATCGCGGCCCTTGGCAAAGGCGATCAGGTCGATATTTAGTTTTTTCTCGTTCAGTAAACGCTTAATCGCGTTAAATTGACCCTGTCCACCGTCGAGCATGATCAGGTCAGGTAGCGGCCATTCTGGGTGGTTGAGTCGGCGAGTCAGAACCTCGAGCAGCATCGCCACATCGTTGGCCTGTGAAACGGTTTTAATCTTGAATCGGCGATAGCCGGATTTATCGATCTCGCCGTTCTGAAAGCTGACCAAACTACCGACGGCATACTGTCCGTTGAGATTGGCAATGTCGTAAGCCTCGATCCGCTCAGGTACTAACCCTTGTTCATTTTCGAGGCTACCTGAGAAATTGATCTTTTTACTGAGTAGGGCCATATCGTTGAGATGGGTCAGGGCAAAGAGCTGATTACGGATCTGGCCGGCGGCTTCGTACTCCTCGGCCTTGGCCCGCTCTTCCATCTGATTTTTTAGCTCTTTGATCAGGCGCTTTTTCTGGCCTTTGAGGAAGAGCTCAAGTCCGCGGATATTTTCTCGATAGGTCGCCAGTGGCAGCTCGCCGGTACAAACTTCTGGCTGACGAGTGAGCTGGCAGTTCAAACAGGCGCGTTTGGTGGTTAAACTATGCCGAAAGGGAAAGATCTGTCGCAAGATATCTAGTCCGACACGGGCCGAGTAAGCCTGCAGATAGGGTCCATAGACTCGTTTGGCTAGAGCGAACTCAGGGTCCGTTTGGCGTGACAGTAGGACGCGAGGGTATGGCTCGTTAGTGATAATAATATGCAGAAAGCTTTTATCGTCTAGCCCTTTGATATTGTAGCTCGGGCGGTATTTTTTAATCAGGTCGGCTTCGAGAAAAAGTGCTTCTAATGGCGTTTCGGTGGTTTTAATCCTAAGGCGATCGATATGTGCGACTAACTCGGCAGTTTTACCGGTCTTGATACCGGTAAAGTACGAGGCGACTCGGTTTTTGAGCGAGGTTGCTTTGCCGACATAAATAACCTGACCAGTCTGATCCTCGAACAGATAAACACCGGGGCTATCGGGTAAGTTTTGCCAAATCAGGCGACGATTGAGGCTCATAGTTACTTCTTATTATACAGGTTAGGGCTAGCCAATCGTTGGCTATCGGCCTGTCGTGAACGTGAGAGCGTTTGTTTGTGCTCCTGAAGTAACGGCACCAGATACTGACCAGTCAGCGACTTACTGACCTTGGCGACCTCTTCGGGCGTACCGGCGGCGACTAACTGCCCGCCATGTTCACCGCCCTCGGGACCGAGGTCGATGATATAGTCGGCGGTTTTAATGACATCAAGATTATGTTCGATGACCACTACGGTATTACCACGATCGACCAGACGATTTAAGACGATCAAGAGCTGAGCGATATCGGCAAAGTGTAAACCGGTGGTTGGTTCGTCGAGGATATAGAGAGTATGGCCGGTTGGACGTTTGGCCAACTCGGTAGCTAATTTGACCCGTTGTGCCTCACCACCTGATAGAGTCGTGGCTGATTGACCAAGCTTGATATAGCCGAGGCCAACCGATTGTAATGAGGCTAATTTATCGGCGATAGCGGGAAAATCAACAAATCGTTCGAGAGCCTGATCGATTGTCAGGTCAAGAATATCGGCAATCGAGAGCTCTTGGTATTTGACCTCGAGAGTTTCGCGATTATAACGGCGACCTTTACAGATCTCACACATCACTTCGAGATCTGGCAAGAAATGCATCTCGATCGTCACCGTACCGTTACCCTGACAGGCCTCGCAACGCCCACCGCTAACATTAAAGCTAAAGCGCCCAGGTGCATAACCACGGATGCGCGCCTCGTCGGTGGCTGCCAGTAGTTCACGGATTGGGGTAAAGGCACCAGTATAGGTGGCCGGGTTCGAACGAGGCGTTCGGCCAATCGGTGATTGATCGATGCCGATGATCTTATCGATTAGTTTTAAGCCGGTGATCTGACGATGTTTGCCAGAGCGTTGATGGTTGCGATTAATTTTCTGGCTGACTGCCTTGAAAAGGATGTCATTGACTAAGGTGCTCTTGCCCGAACCTGAAACACCTGTCACAGCGATAAAGTTCTTTATCGGAAAGGAGACGGTTAGGTTTTTGAGGTTGTGCTCGGTTGCACCTTCGATAGTAATCAAGTCGGCAGTTTGACGACGGCGTCGCTCGGGTAGAGCGATAGTCAGTCGACGGCTAAGGTAGTTCGCCGTACTCGATTGTTCTTTGGGTAATAGTGAGCCGAGCGGGCCAGAGTGCAAGAGCTGACCACCGTGAACTCCAGCGGCTGGGCCGATATCGACGATGTGGTCGGCCGCTCGAATCGTCTCTTCATCGTGCTCGACCACGATGATGGTATTACCGAGGTCCCTGAGGCTGACTAAGGTTTGTATCAGTCGGGCGTTGTCTCGCTGATGAAGGCCGATAGTTGGTTCGTCGAGGACATAGAGGACACCAGCCAAACCGGAACCGATCTGACTGGCCAGGCGGATTCGTTGAGCCTCGCCGCCCGATAGGGTGCCAGCGCGACGTTCGAGATTAAGATAGTTAAGGCCAACGTTCGCCAAAAACGACAGGCGATTGTTGATCTCGCGCAAGATCGCCTCGGCGATTAATCGTTGTCGATCGGTCAGTTTGAGCTGACCAAAGAATAGAATTGCCTGATCGACCGAGAGTTGGGTCAGCTCAGAAATCGAGAGATCGGCCGGACTGGCGGTGTCGCCCATATTGGAGCCGAGCTTGATGGCTAAAGCCTGTTGACGCAGGCGATGTCCCTGACAGCTCTCGCACGGCCTCTGGCTCATGTAAAGATTAAGCTCCTCGCGGATTGACTCACTCCCGGTTGATTCGTGACGGCGCTTTAAGAGATTGATCAGACCATCGAACCACAGGCTAAAGTGACTGTTGAGTTTAGAGCCGATAAAGCGGACGGCGATCTTTTCACGGCCTCGACCATGTAGAATCGTTTCCAATTCGCCAGCCGGCAGATCTTTAATTCTCTGGTCAAGACGGATATTAAAGTGGTTAGCGATCGAGTTAATTAAAGTCGAGTAGTAGTTATTTTTGTCCTGGCTGTAATGGTCGGGCATGATCCCGCCTTGCATAATCGAGAGGCTTTGATCGGGCACTAGTAGCTCTGGATCGAACTCTGAGAGCACGCCTAAGCCGTGGCAATCGGGACAGGCGCCAACTGGTGAGTTAAAGGAGAACAGTCGAGGATTAACCTCGCCTAAGGAGTAACCGCAGAGATGACAGGTATATTCCGTTGAAACTGTGTGCAGCGTGGCGGTTTCTCGCTCGCCAAAACTATATTGAATACTATTTAGTTGAAAACGCTTGGTCAGTTGAGTGGCCGTTTCGACTGCTTCGGTCAGGCGAGTCATCTGCTCGTCGAGGTCGCTTTGATTAGTATATTCAACCGGAATTGCCATCTCATCGATCACGATATCGATATTATGTTGTTGGTAGCGTCCAAGCTCAACCTTGTCACGTAGATGGACGAATTGGCCATCGACCCGCGCTTGGGTGTAACCCTCGCTATATAGGTCGTAGAGAATCTGGTGAAACTCGCCTTTGCGCTCGATGGCAATCGGGGCGTAAAGAGTCAACCAGAGTGAGTCCTGACCGGTTTTTTTGAGCTCCTGCTCGCTCTGTCGAAAGAGTTGATTAACGATCTCGTCGGTAGTCAGCCGGACGATACGCTGGCCGTCGTTGGGGCAGTAGGCCACCCCGATTCGGGCATAGAGCAGACGAAAATAATCGTAAATCTCAGTGACGGTGGCAACGGTCGAGCGCGGATTGCGGCTAACGCCTTTTTGATCGATCGAGATCGCTGGCGATAAACCTTCGATACTCTCGACCTCTGGTCGTTCCATCTGGCCTAAGAACTGACGGGCATAGGCTGAAAGTGATTCGATGTATCGACGCTGACCCTCGGCGTAAATAGTATCAAAAGCTAGCGATGATTTACCGCTACCAGAGAGACCGGTAAAGACAATTAAGGACTGGCGCGGGAGCTCCAGGTCGATATTCTTAAGATTGTGCTGCTTCGCCCCGCGAATTTTAATGAAATCGGACATGTTCAGAGTATAAAGTAAAGTGACCTACCGAACAAGAACCAGAATTGACAGCCAGTCAAAATCAGAGAATACTAGTTTTATAGCAAGGAGGGATGCCTGTGACAGCGACTGTGCCGAGTTGGGACTTATTTATTAGTCTTTTTTTTGTGATCGGCATCGCCTATGGCATTATTCTGCAGCGTGACCGTGTTGTTGCTTGCCTTCTGTCTGTTTATGTCGCTCTCTTAGTCTCGGAACAGCTGGTTGAGCCAATCGGTCAGTTCTTTCAAGGCGATAAAACTCTCTTTAATCAGATCTGGATCCGTTCGAATACCTCGCCGTTTACTATTCAGACCGGTTTATTCATCGCCATTGTTGTCTTGCTCTCGGCCAAGGGTGGCTTAGGCCACGGCCGGTCGCGTGGCGGCATCGGTAATCTCGAGGTCTTAGTTTATTCATTTTTGAATACTGCCCTGATTGTGGCCTCAATCTTTAGTTTCTTGCCCGAGGCCACGCTCGAGGCCTATCGACATTCGAGTAAGCTTGTGGCCATGTTGATGCAGTATCAACAGGCATGGCAGCTCTTACCGGTTGTTGCTCTGATCTTTTTTGGCTTCCAAAGGCACCCTCGACGCTTAGCCTATGAGGATGAATATTAGTTCACCCTTGTTCGCCCGTGCTAAAATCGGGATATGTTCAAACTCGTTTCTTCTTATCAACCAGCTGGCTCCCAACCGGCCGCTATTAGGAGTTTAGTCCAAGGCTTAGCTGAGCTTCAGACGAAACAGACGCTCTTAGGCGTCACTGGTT
This sequence comes from uncultured Candidatus Saccharibacteria bacterium, assembly GCA_964592905.1. Taxonomy (GTDB): domain Bacteria; phylum Patescibacteriota; class UBA1384; order CAYGGE01; family CAYGGE01; genus CAZQGJ01. The sequence continues at coordinate 9,766 of CAZQGJ010000005.1, forward strand.
CGGGTAAAACCTTTACGATTGCTAATGTTATCGCTCAAACGCAGCGACCGACCTTAGTCATCTCTCATAATAAAACTCTGGCGGCACAGCTAACTAATGAGTTTCGACAGTTTTTTCCCGAAAACGCTGTCGAGTATTTCGTTTCTTACTATGATTACTATCAACCAGAGGCGTATGTGCCCGGGCGTGACCTCTATATCGAAAAAGAGTCTCAGATCAATGAAGAGATCGACCGACTACGCCATAGCGCCACCCAGGCTCTTTTAAGTCGACGCGATGTGATCATCGTAGCTTCGGTCAGCTGTATCTACGGTATCGGCGCTAAAGAGAGCTATCAGCAGGCCACTATTGAGCTTTCAGTTGGTCAAGAGCTCTCGCGAGCTGAGCTGATCCGACAGTTAGTCGAGCTGCAGTATCAGCGCAACGAAACAGAGCTTCGACGCGGTACCTTTCGCTCTAAGGGCAATACTGTCGAACTGATGCCAACTAATCGTGAGATCATTATTCGCCTAGAACTAGATCGACAGGTTTTAGCCCTGATCGAGTTCGTTGATCCTATCAATCGGACCAGCTTGAGCCGCCAGGAGCAGCTGGTTATTTTTTCCGCCAAGCACTTTGTGGCCAATCAGCAATTTTTACCTCAAGCCTTAAATAATATTGAGTCCGAATTAACAGAAAGATTGAGACTCTTAGAGTCTCAGGGTAAACTGCTCGAAGCCGAACGCTTGAAGCGCCGAACACGTTATGATCTGGCGATGATTCGCGAGCTCGGCTACTGTACCGGAATCGAAAATTACTCCCGACAGCTCGAAGGTCGATTGGCCGGCTCGTCGCCAACGACACTGCTCGATTATTTCCCAGAAGACTTCTTAGTCGTCATCGATGAATCGCACGTTACTTTGCCACAACTGAACGGCATGTATGCCGGTGACCGAGCCCGTAAAGATAACTTAATCGATTACGGCTTTCGACTGCCTAGCGCGGCCGATAACCGACCGCTCAAATATACCGAGTTCGAGGCTAAGCTCAATCAGGTGATCTACGTTTCGGCGACTCCGGGGGAGTATGAATTAGAGAGTTCGAACCAAGTGGTAGAGCAGTTGATTCGACCGACCGGCCTCTTGGATCCTGAGTTGGTCGTTCGGCCGGCCAAAGATCAAGTTCAGGATTTTGTTCAGGAAGTAACGGCCGAAGTTAAGCTCGGGCGTCGAGTTCTGGCGACAACCTTGACCCGCAAGATGGCCGAAGATCTGGCTGGCTATCTCAACCAGACCGGTCTTAAGGCTCGCTTCTTGCATTACGAGGTCGAAACGCTAGATCGTATCGAAACTTTGCGAGATTTACGTCAAGGCAAATACGACTGTCTGATCGGAGTTAATCTTTTGCGTGAAGGCCTTGATCTACCAGAGGTCTCTCTGGTGGCGATCTTAGATGCCGATAAAGAGGGTTTTCTTCGCTCAACTACCAGTTTGATTCAGATTATCGGCCGAGCCGCCCGTAATCTTTCGGGACGAGTCTTGCTTTACGCCGATACGATTACGCCATCGCTGGAGCGGGCGATCGATGAAACCAATCGACGCCGCGAGATACAGGCCAGTTATAATCGAGAGCATAACATTAGCCCAGAATCGATCCTCAAAAATATTAGCTCGATCGCTGACGGACGAGAGAAGCCGACCTTCGAGCGTCAGGTGCGCGATTGGACGCCAGAGCTTCTGATTCATCAGGATATTGAGCAAGTGATTAAGTCTAAACAGGCCGAGATGAAGTTAGCTGCCCGAGAGCTACAGTTCGAGCTAGCGGCCTTGCTGCGTGATGAGATTCAGGAACTGAGGCAAATGTCTCGCGTGAGTCGAAACAAGTGATCCCGTTTTTAGACTTTAGTCTCTTGGCTGGTTGGCAGCTCTGGCTTCTCTGGCTCTTTTGGGTTGTCTGTTTGCTGGGAGCGAGTCATTTAACGCATCGCTGGCTCTTTAATAGTCAGTTTGGCTCTTTCTACCGTCTTGTGATCGCTCCTGGAGTGATCTGGCACGAGCTAGCGCACGCCGTTATAGTTATTCTGACTGGTAACCAATTGCTTGAAGTTAACTTCTGGTCAGCTGAAGGCGGCTATGTCCGGCACCGCAATCGCTATCAGGGTTTATTGGCCGCTCTGACTAATTTTTTAATCGCCCTCGCCCCGTTGCCGCTAACTCTGCTGGCCTGGTGGTTTATCTATCAACGGTTAGATATCTTGTCTGTCTGGCAACTGATTTTAGTTGCCTATTTTTTGGTTATCAGTCTGGCTACGCTGGCCCCCAGTGCGACAGACTGGCGGGTTGGGCTAGAGTTTAGCAGCCTGATATTAATTATTGGCACTTTGCTCAGCCTAAGCCCGATAGGCCGCGAGCTCTTCGTTCAGTCTGTCTCTAGTCTTGAACTGGCCTGGTTTTGGACGATTAGAACTGTCTTGCCGGTGATGCTAGTGATGGGAGGACTCAGCCTGCTTCTTCCTAGACGCTAAGGTTAGAATCAGATAAGATGGGCCCAATGACCAATCTTTATCGCATTGCTATCGATGCCTCGCGACTGAACAATACTCGACCGACGGGGGTAGAGAACTATGCAGAGCAAATTATCGAGGCAACCATCGGCTATCAGGCTGCCGAATACTATCTCTGTTCGCCGACCGAATTACCGGCCGTCTGGCTAGCTAAGCTGCGGCAGGCTTTTCCAGAACTCCGAATCTTTAATCTGGTGTCAGGTCCAAATCGAGCCTTTGCCTATTGGGGTTTGCCTCGACTATTGCAGCGGATCAAACCGGATCTACTCTTTGTGCCAGCCTCGGCGATTCCAGCCTGGCAGCTTGGTTTAGCCAACTACAAGATTGCGACGACGGTTCACGATTTAGCTTGGCGACACTATCCCAGTCAATATTCCTGGCTAGAGCGTTGGTATCAGGCTTGGGTCTTGGCGGTCATTCGGCGTCGAGCTTCAGTCATTCTCGTGCCATCTCAGTCAACGGCTGACGATTTAAGAAAATTCTATGCCATCAAGCAACCGATCGTGGTCACTCCCTTAGCCTTGCCGGGTGCTGAGGCAAATTCTGTTGATGGTGAGGACTCTACTCAGTCCGAAGGACTGCGGGAGTTAGCACCAGCCGAAAAGTTTGTAGCGAAAAGACTCAAGGATGTGCCGTTTGTTTTGAGCTTAGGTCGGATCGAGGCTCGTAAAAACCTAGTCAATCAACTGCACGGCTTTTTTGCCTATCTAGAATCAGAGCCGTCTAGCCAGTTGCACTATGTGCTGGCCGGTCAGCTTGGCTATCAGCACCAAGCGGTCCTCGAAACCATCGAGGGCTCGAAGTGGGCCGACCGAGTTATTCGTTGTCAGTATGTGTCTGATTGGTTGAAGGAGTGGTTACTGAATCAGGCCAAAGCCCTCTTATATATCAGTCAATACGAAGGCTTTGGCCTGGTCGCTCTTGAGGCGATGCGAGCTAAACTACCTATCGTGACCGCCGACCGCAGCTCCTTGCCCGAAGTGGCTGGCGAGGCCGCTATCTATGTCGACCCAGATGATCGGGCTGGTATCGCTGAGGCGATTCACCAGATCGTTGATTTCCCGCTTGTCGCTAAGGGTTTCAGTCTAGCTGGGCAATCGCAACTCAAAAAATTTAATTACCAGGTGACGGCCGAACTGACTTGGCGGGCCTGGCAATCAGTTTTGCCAGAGCTTAATTGGTCCGGTCGACAGGCGATTGTTCATGATTTCTTGACCGTTGCCGGTGGGGCCGAGCGTGTCTTGGTGGCTCTAGCCGAACTTTACCCCGAGGCGGATATTTACTCTCTTCAGGTTGATTCTGGTTTGGCGAGGCGATTATTGCCTCATCGAACGGTCTCCAGCCTCTTGCCAAGCTATCTGTCATGGTTACCTAAAAGTCTTGTCTCTCTCTTGGCCTTTGTTATCCTGAATCGGCGCAGTTTTGATCGCTACGAGCTGGTGATTAGTAGCTCTGCCAGTTTCGCTAAAGCCATTACCACCACTGGTCGGCATTTATGCTATTGCCACACGCCGATGCGTTTTGCTCACGATTACTACCAGCCATACCTCGAGGACCGCTTCGGCCATCGTCCTTTACTTAATGTTCTTTGGCGTTGGTTAGTTCATTTTTGGCGCTTAAGTGATCTCGAGACAGTGAATCGAGTCGATCTCTTTGTGGCAAACTCGCAGGCAGTAGCTAAACGTATCGAGAAATATTATCGTCGCACTGCGTCAGTCATTTACCCGCCGGTCAGCTTGCCTAAATTAGCCACGCATTCTAAAACTTCAGAGTTGGAGCCAACCTGGTTGATCGTCAGTCGGTTAACCGCCTATAAACGGATTGATCTCGCCATCCAGGCCGTGGCTCATCTGAGTCAGAGCCTGATCGTCGTTGGCGAGGGCGAGGATCGTTCACGGCTGGAACGGCTAGCAGAGCGACTCGGAGCCAAGGTTGAGTTTACTGGCTATGTGTCAGATGATCAGCTAATGAACTATTACCAGCGAGCGCTTGGTTTCATCTTTGCTGGCGAGGATGATTTTGGTATCGCACCTGTCGAGGCGATGGCAGCCGGGCTTGGTGTTGTGGCCTATGCCAGAGGCGGCGCCTTAGAGACAGTCGTAGCTGGTGAAACGGGAGAATTCTTTGATTCGCTGACTCCCGAATCTCTAACCGAGGCGATGCAGCTCTATCTGTCCAACGTGCCTCAATCTTCTGTTTGTCAGCGACAAGCAGAAAGATTTAGTTTGATGACTTTTCAGCAGGCGATTGGCCAGGCTGCCGATCAGCTGATGCAGAGCCAATCTGTAAAACGACCTCTCAAGCGACCTAAATTACAGGCAGAGTATGCCCTGGAAAGACAATCGTGAAATCAGCCTTAAGGCTACCATGGGGGATTAGACCGAGCCAACTGACTCTTGCGCAGGTCAATGATTGGATTGTCGACAGGCTGGCTGCCAAAGAGCGGGCCGAGTTTATCGTCACCCTCAATTCCGAGATCTTTTTATTGGCGCATCGCTCGAAACTGTTACAACAGGCACTCAAGGCCTCTAGCCTGGTCACCATCGATGGCCGCTGGCTCCAACTCTGCTATCAAGCTCAAGGCTACTCACCATTACCGCGAGTCACCGGCTCCGATTTGATTGCCAGTTGGCTACAACCAGCCACCTTTTCTGCCTTGAAACATCGACCCAGTCTGTATCTAATCGGTGGCTTATCGACAGAGGTCAATCAAGCTGCCGCTCAGAAGTTCGAAGCCTCGGGTAACTTTACAAAGGTCTGGTCAGAGTACGGCCCTCAAGTCAATTTATCAGAGATAGGGCAGTCTAATTCAGCGACAGACCGGGCGTTGATAGCTTTGTGCCAGCGAATAGTAACTAGTCAAGCAGAGCTTGTCCTCATTGGCTTCGGTGCGCCGAAACAAGAGCTCTTTATGAACGAATATCTCAAACAAAGTCAGTGGCGCGGAGTAGCGATTGGTATCGGCGGTGGACTCGATTTTATTAGCGGTCAACTCAAGCGGGCGCCGGCCGGTTATCGTTCGCTTGGTTTAGAGTGGCTGTATCGAGTGCTGCAACAACCGAATCGATTCGGTCGACTTTGGAGAATTCTCTGGGGCTTTTACCCAGCCTGGCGAAGTGAGATGGCTCGCACCAGATCTCATCATCAGAACCCATAATCATCTTGTTCAACAGGCTATAATCTGTTATATTGCTCATAGCTCAAGATGCTTGAGCCCGTAGCTCAGTGGTAGAGCAGGAGCCTTTTAAGCTTCGTGTCGTGGGTTCGATACCCACCGGGCTCGCCAATCGAAACGTTTTCGTTTTCTAAGCTAAGGTGCGATTTTGGCAAAGCTATTTTTTGGGGAAGGGATTTGCCAAACTTCGGCTTATTTGCTTCATTTTTTGTTTTGGGGGAATTTGGGACGGACAAGTATGCATTATACTGCACTCTTGCAAAATAGTGCAAATTTTAACATTATATATTCATGACAACAGGAAGAAAACTTGGGGAAAACCTAAGAAATCTACGCTTGAAGAAGAATATGTCGCAAGTAGACCTTGCAACTGCTTTGAGCGTTGATCGAGCGTATATTAGCAACATTGAGAATGGTCGTATGAATCCTACTCTTTCGACTTTGGAAAAGATCGCTAATGCGTTGGGGATTTCTAGTAGTGAGCTTTTAAGATAAATTAATTATGAAAAAGAAACACGTTGTTGTAATTACTGACTGTAAAGATGTTGCTTTCAATGAAATGGCCTGGATTATTCGCCAAGAATGTTCAAAATTAGGTGTGGAAGATCCAAACATTGAACTTGTTTCGGTGAGTGAATTTTCAGTTATAAATGCATCTTTTTTAGTCAGGTTAATGGCAGAACAATGCCTACCGGGTACTATATTTTCTGTAGTAATTAACCCACAAAAACACAGATCAGCTCGTATCTATGGAAAAACCAAAAATGGAATCTTATTTTTCGGTGCAAATACGGGAGCCTTTAATTGGTTTTTGAGGGATTTCGGTGTTGAAGATTTGTATGAAGTAAACGATCCTGGGTTTATTTCCTTTGGCGGTAAATATGTTCATGCTCCAAATGTTGCTAAACTTGTCGCAAATATTCCATTTGATAGTTTTGGTAAAAGATTTCCAGTCGATCAGCTTTCAATTTTGGAGATTCCAAAAGGAACAGTAGTGCATATCGACAACTTCGGCTTGATGAAAATCATAGGAGATACTCCAAAATACGAAGAAAACCAAAAGTTTAAAATAATTGTAAATGATGAATATAAGTTTGATGCTGTATTTTCAAATAGAATGATGAGTAAAGAGGATAAAACTTGGGTACTGTATGCAGGTAGTTCTTTGAATGGTTTGCCAGAAGTTGGCACAGTAAGACATAGAGATGGTTTTAGAGAGATGAATATTAAAATTGGTGATGTGATTACTTGGGAAGAAGTAAAATAAATATGCAAGACCCGATCAATAAAAAAGTATATTTGAGAAAAGTATTAATGTCCTCTGGGGAATTTACAGAAGAGGCGGTTATTGACCTTGGGACAGAACAGATTTTTGAAACAGCTCCACAGGGCATGACCCTGGGTTTAAATGAAGCTAGCGTTTTAACTAAGGATAGAATTACTGACAATACCATTCTAAGTGATTTAAGTATTTTTGATTTAACACAAGAAGATTTTGATAATAATATCGCATCAAAATTTACTTCTCAAATAAGCACAGCTCTGTCACTTGTGTTTATGAAGTATCTTTCACATAAAGCTAAATTCACAGGCCAGAATTTTTACAAGTATATTTCTGAAAAATATGTCAAAGAAATAAATTTTCCAAGTCCGATATTTAATATATTAAACGGTGGTATGCACGCGGGTAATAAATTAGATTTTTGTGAGTTTATGATCATTCCAAGAGGAAAATACGTTGGAGATAATATAAAAATAGCTTCCGAAGTTTACTTAGATCTTAAAAAGATACTAGAAAAAGAACTCGGCAAAAAACATACATTAGTCGGCAGAGAGGGTGGATTTGCACCTGAAATATCCGACATTGAGGCTGCCCTAACTTTAATCAGACAAGCTATTAATGTAAGGAATTTCAGTAACTGTGAAATAGCCATTGATGTGGCTGCAAATAACTTTTCTGAAAAAAAAGTTTCTGAATTGGGTGAAAGATTTGAATATGAGATAAATGGTGAGAGTTTTTCTTCTCAAGAAATGATTGAATATTATCAGAAATTGATTACAAAGTTTCCAGAAATAACTTACTTGGAAGACTTATTCCACGAGCAGGATATTGAGACCTGGAAACATGCTAAGAAGACATTAGGAAATCAAATTATGATTGTCGGAGATGATTTAACTGTAACAAATATAAAATATTTAGAAAAATACAAAGATTGCATAAATGCTTGCATACTCAAAATTAACCAAGTTGGTACTGTAACAGATATGTTGGAGGCTTATAATTTTTGTGAAGCTAATAATATAAAAACTATCATTTCACAAAGAAGTGGTGAGACTGATAGCGACGCCATTTCTCACCTATCAGTTGGACTTGGTAGTAGCTTTATCAAAGCTGGAGCACCTGCAAGAGAGAGAATTATTAAATACAATACTTTACTCAGATTATGGGATATATCAATCATTAAGCATTAAAAAATTATGGAAGCAAATAAAAAAACAGCTATCGCCCAAAGAGAAGAAGACATTTTAAAATTTTGGAATGAAAATAATTTGTTTAAAAAATCTTTGGATAAAGATTCCCCAGAGGGAGAATTCATTTTTTATGATGGACCTCCTTTTGCTACAGGCACACCTCATTACGGTCACATAATTGGATCTACCGTGAAAGATGTTGTCGGTCGGTACAAGACAATGCGCGGTTATCATGTTACCCGAAAATGGGGTTGGGATTGCCATGGATTGCCAATTGAGAATATTGCAGAAAAAGGACTTGGAATTTCAGGTAGGGATAAAATTGAAGGAATAGGTATTGATAAATTTAATGCCTTTGCAAGGCAAAGTGTTTTAGGTTTTGTTGGAGCTTGGAGAGAAACGGTAGCTAGAATTGGAAGGTGGGTTGATTTTGATGGTTCCTACAAGACAATGGATAATTCGTATATTGAAAGTGTCTGGTGGGCGTTAAAAGAATTAGATAAAAAAGGATTCTTATATGCTGGTGAGAGAGTTTTACCGTATTGTCCTCGTTGCGAAACTCCAATTTCAAATTCAGAAATTGCTATGGATAACAGTTATAAAGATATAAAAGATATTTCGGCTATTGTTAAATTTCCGCTAAAAGAGGAACCTGACACATATGTTTTAGCTTGGACTACGACACCTTGGACTCTTCCTGGTAATGTTGCTTTAGCGGTTGGAGAAGACGCGGATTATGTTTTAGTACAATCTGAAGCAATTTTGCAGACCTTTGAAAAAAGAGATGGCGATCAAATTGCACTTCAGGAAGCACCTAAAATAGAAAAATATGTTTGTGCAAAAGAGCTGCTTGAGAAAGTATTTGACGATAAAAAGTACCAGGTTTTATCAGGTTTCAAGGG
>CAZQGJ010000005.1:18866-28652 GCA_964592905.1 uncultured Candidatus Saccharibacteria bacterium
CAAGGGGAGTGAATTGGTTGGTAAAAGTTACTTACCACCATTTAACTATTACATACATGATAAAGAAATAAAAAATTACGAGAATGGATGGAAAATCTATTCTAGTAATTTTGTTACCACTACAGACGGTACAGGAATTGTACATATCGCCCCGGCTTTTGGAGAAGATGATATGAATTTTGCAAAATCTGTACATTTGCCAATAGTAAAACATGTAAATGGCGTGGGGGAATTTGTTGATTTGATAAAGGAATTTGCGGGTGTAAAAGTGAAACCAAAAGGAGATCACCAGTCCGGAGATATTTTAATTATAAAATATTTATGTCACTCTGGCAGATTATTTAGCAAATTTAAAATTAACCACTCCTATCCACATTGTTATCGTTGCGAGACACCACTTTACTATTTTGCTATACCGGCTTGGTTCTTAAATATTCAAAAGGTTAAAGATAGAATGATCAAATTAAATGAAAAAATTAACTGGGTCCCCTCTCATTTAAAGCAGGGTAGATTTAAACATGTCCTTGATACCGCCCCAGATTGGAATATTTCAAGAAACAGATACTGGGCATCACCGCTACCAATTTGGAAATGTGGATGCGGAAAATATAGGGTAATTGGAAGCGTAAAGGAGTTAAGAGATTTATCTAATCAAGAAGTTCCTGATATTGAAAATATGGATTTACATCGACCACATATTGATGGTTTTACTATTGATTGTGATTCTTGTAACGGAACAATGAGCCGTATCCCGGAAGTTTTTGACTGCTGGTTTGAATCTGGAGTAATGCCCTTTGCAAGTCAGCATTATCCATTCAATAAAAATAGTTTGTTTGATCCAATTAAAAAAATCGGTTTTCCTGCAGATTTTATTGCTGAGTATATTCCGCAAACCCGCACTTGGTTTTACTACATGCTTGCGGTTTCAACTATGCTGTTTGACGGCACTCCATATCTAAATGTAATAACAACTGGAAGTGTTTTAGCTTCCGATGGAAAAAAAATGAGTAAGAGTTTGAAAAATTATCCTGATCCTCAGCATATATTTGATACTTACGGTGTTGATGCTCTCCGGCTTTATTTACTTTCTACCCCACTTATGAGGGGAGAAGATATAGAATTTAGTGATAAAGAAGTTGCAAATGTAGCAAATAAAACCTTAGGTAGACTAGTTAATGTCTATGAGTTCTATTCATTATATAAAAATTCAAGAGTACACACAGCAAATGACAAAAGTGATAATTTACTGGATAAATGGATACTATCGAAAACTAAGCAACTGCATTCTGAAATTACATCCTCTATAAATAATTTTGAATTAGATAAAGCTACAAGAAAATTTGGGGATTTTGTCGAGGATTTGTCTATATGGTATATTAGAAGAACAAGATCTAGAATAAAAGATGGCGATGTTAAGTCGTTAGAAACCACACTTTGGGTTTTGACGGAACTAGCTAAAATGCTAGCACCATTCGCACCATTTCATTCTGATTGGCTATGGGGAGTACTAAAAAAATCAGATGAAAAAGAAAGTGTTCATTTGACTGAATGGAGTGAAGTTCAGAAATTTGACCTCTCTATTCTAGAAGAAATGACTTCGGTAAGAACTTTAATTTCCATGGCCCTAGAAGCTAGGCATAATTTAAATTTACCTGTTAGGCAACCCATAGCTTCAATTTCTTTTAAACATCAAAATTTGTCGGATTCTATAAAAGATATTATTTCTGATGAATTAAATGTTAAATTGATTATTTTTGATCAAAATTTAACTGCAGAATTAATTCTTGACACTAAACTAACAGATGAATTGATTGAAGAAGGAAAACTTAGAATGATGATAAGAGCTATCCAAGAAGCCCGTAAAAATTCAAAACTAAAAGTCGGTCAATATGTAGATATCAAGTTTTTTGTAAGTAATGAGGAAAGGGATATAATAGACAAAAATAAGGAAATGTTGTCGGAACAATCTTCTATAAGAAACTTCTATTTTGAAACTGGGGAGTTTGCAATAGAATTAATAATATGAGCCAATCATTATTTATTTGATTCTGACAACCAATTCATCCGGGACATAAAGTGCCTATCAATGCTGTCTTAGGGGAAGGCAGTAAGGTTGTTATCGCTGTTAGAGATACACTAATTTCTGTGAGTAATCCATACCCCATTGAAGGACGGGTTAATTGTATAAAAAATGAATATAATGATAATGCTAATGTAGAAGTAATACGCATCCCAGATATTAAGCAAGCTTGCTATGACCGCGATGTTTGCTGGTGAATTAGGGGAAATCGTCTAGTAAAAACAAATAGAAAACATCTCTGCCACTAAAATTAGAAATAATCAGAAAGGGATAATATGGTTAACTCGTAACATTGGTTCTGGAAAAACCCCTTAAGCATATTTATTAAGAGAGAGAGCCTAAACGCAATTGTACTATATGACAATGAACTTCGAGCTTCAATTTTAACAGATTTTGGGTTCAGTAAAGAATATAGGGATGAACATAACATGCGCGTTGCGCGTTTGGTCAAGTCCTTAGATAGTCAAGTTTTAATGTTGTCGTTTCAGTCATAGCACCGTTTTATTCAATGCGCGATAAACTAACAGAGATCATCAAGCCCTACTTGATTTATGTTAAGGGTTGAAAGATTGGGAAAGATATGCCGTATGAAAAACCTAAGAACCCCGATCTAATCATTGATCCAACAGAAGAATCTTTACTTGCTAGCTTAGATAAGATAATGAAGGAGGTCGGTGTATTGGCAAGTATAAGTATCTCACAAGATAAAAAATGCTGAAAATAGTATAGATATGATAGCAAATAAATTAACAAAATCAGTTGTTATTACTGGCGGTTCAGGAACAGGAAAGACAACACTATGCAGAAAATTATTGACTCACTTTCTATTAGAACCAATCCCTGTTCACATGACAAGAAAAATCAGATTAGGTGAAATAGAAAACATTGATGCCGTTTTCTTAACTGAGGAGGAGTTTAAGTCTAATTTTACTTCTGGTAAGTATCTTCAGGAAACTCTGGAGTCAACTTACTTTAGTAGCTCATATTACGGCTGTCCAAAAGAATGGCTAGACCTTACATTAAAAGGTCAATTTTCGTGTTTTGTTTCCCCGACTGTAGAGGTAGCTAAAAAGTTAAAAGAGAAGTTTGGAGATAATTTTTTTTGGATTCATTTAACAGCAAATACAGAAACCTTATTACAAAGGATGAATTTGCGAGAAAAAAAGGTTAATCGTAAAGATTTTGAGAAGAGAGTCGAAAGAGCTACTGCAAGTGTAAATGTTGAAGATAGCGATCTGATACTTGATACAAGTAAGTTTGATGCTTGGGAAATCTTTTTCCAAGCTCTGGTTAAAATATAATATTATTTGTGGCATACTAGCAATTACAGGAGAAAATCTGGACATAGAAAATATTATATAGCAATCATGTTGGATTCTCTAAAAAAAGAGAGGACCAGGGGCGGTGGGGAAAAGCTATTTGAGAATTGCCATTTAGGTTATATGAGGTGATCTATTATTGATATTGAAAATGGTTATAGACTAATGGCTTTTGATGAATTCATAATTCTTTTTTAATGGAGAGATCTATATTTATAAGGAATTAAAAAAGGAGTTGGAGCCATTTGGCTATAGATTTGATACAAATTCAGATACGGTAGTAATATTAAAATCTTGTGAAAGATGGGGGATTGATTGTGTTCAGAAACTGGACGGTGTGATTGTATTTGTAATTTGGGATGAAGAGAAACAAGAACTTTTTTAGCAAGAGATAGATTTGGTAAAAACCCACTATTCCACCTTCTAGATAGTGGAATTTTAATTTTTAGTATCTGAGATTAATAGTATTTTTGTTTCAGGTAATTTGTACCCAGAAATTGACTTTAGTATGATCGATCACTACCTTTGCAGGATGTACTTAGCACTTGATAAACCAATTTATAAAAATATTTACCAACTCCCGCCAGCACATTTTGCTATTTTTAGAGAAGGTTTAATTGATATTAGATGGTACTGGAAGTTATCGTATAGGCCTATTGGCGTTAGTTATGAGGATTCAAAAAAAAGAAGTACATAGATTGCTAGTCGGTTCTGTCTCAAAACGTTTACTATCCACTGATGTAGAAGTGAGGACATTTCTTTCGGGTCGTGTTGATTCAAGCTTGCCGAAAAATTAAATAGACTCTCTAAAGGTTTTTTTGTAAGTCATAAAAATCACGATGACTTAGCATTTGTATAAGAAATTTGAGACTATTCAAAATCGCATAACAGATATAATATTTTTGCTCCTACAAGATTCGAGGAATATAAAGACTCTTTTATTTCACCAAATGATCTAATCAAATAGCTACCACCACATGATTATTTGATTCTAAAAGATGGGGTTTTGGTTATTGATGATAGCGATGCAAAAGAAAATGTTGTAAAAATTAAAATGGAGTTAGATCTTTAGAAGAATCAAATTTTCTTAAATGTTAAAAAAAATAAGAGAATCGTGAAATATATATTAAAGTGTTTATAAAATTAGTAGTAGGAAGATAAAAACTGATAATATTTGTGGGTCTGAAATTGCAATTATAAAAGTTATTTCACCAAGGGATATTATGAAACATGATTCAGAAGATGAGCAAAAATACTTATTCTAAAATATTATAAATTAATCATTAGAACATAGATCAAATTTTATCGTAGTTTAACAGTGTGGTAATATCGCTAAATCTCGTTTCTTCTTTTAAGAAAATAAAATCTTTATCAGTTACTTCTCTTCTTTCTAAGCGAGAGACATAGTTAAGTTCTGAGCCTCTAGATGAAGAGGGGTAATTTGTATCTCCAATTACCTTGTTTGTTAGCTTTAGTGTCTCAGGTGTACTAATTCCTATTTTTTTATAAATTTTTTCTAGTACACCTGCTGGATTATCGCAAAAGTCTTCGTACTTGATTATCTCTAATTTTCTGTTTAGTACATCTTCTGTAAACTTCAGTAAAAAATCTAGCTTTTTATCGTAAAAAGCTTTTTCAGAGTATCTCATAGAAAGCCAAATATCTATTGGATTTCTAACCATACATATTACTTCAAACTTGTTGGGAAATTTATTTACAATATCATCAACCGTGTTAAGTGTATTGGTGGGCTGAAACTCATTGTATCTTAATGGAACAAAACTTCCGAAACTCCAATCCCGCACTATCAATATTTTTGAATGTGTCTCACAATATCCAAAGATTTCAGAAACTTCTTCCAGGGTATTTGTTTCTGAAATGTCAATATTATACCAATCTTTAACTTGTTGATGTGGTGTATTTGGTTGTGTGGGACAGATATATTTAGTGTTAATCTCTGAAAGACAAACTAGCCTTTCATCAGAAGCAAGGCATCTATTTAGAATTGTAATTCCAGCACGAGCATATCCAATTATTATTAAATTTTTCTTCATTATATATTTCTTAGGTTTCCCCCAAGTTTCTTTCCTGTTGCCATGAATATATAATGTTAAGATTTGCACTCTTTTGCAAGAGTGTAGTATAATACATACATGTCCGTCCCGAATTCCCCCAAAAAAAAGAGAAGCAAATTGAAAATTCCTTTACAGACCCCTCCTTTTCCATCCAATGACATCCAAATTCAAAAACAAATGAGCCGAAGTTTTGGCAAATCCTTTCCCCGAAAATAGTTTTGCCAAAACCGAGTCCGCATTTAGTCCAGCTACACTGCTCGAATACTTGGAGGACAGAACCATGAATGAAGCGAGGCGGTGGCGGAACGATTCATCATACATCGGGATTTTGTTGGAAAAAAATTCGTGCAAATCATACGATTACATAATCAAAATCAAAAGTGAAAGAGGGTAAAATGCTCAACCGATCACTGCTCGATGTTAAGTCATGGCCGCGTTGGGTATTTTTAATTCTCGGGATTGCGTTAATACTAATTATTTCTTTAGCCTTATTTAAGCGGCCAACTGAAAATGTAGTTCCTCTATCGACCGGACTAGACGCCAGTGCTAGTCCAGAGCCATCCGCGCTAAATAGCTCCACCGCATCGGCTCTAACATCAGCTCCTTCATCAACTCCTTCATCGGCTCTGGTTACTTTCGATACAGCTAATTTAGCCGGTGCCTCTCAAAGTTATAATTTTACGCTCTCTTTGCCTAGCGATTGGCAAGTTGAGTATCTGTCCGATATCGATAGCTTGAACTTATACTCTAAAACAGCCTCTGGCTCCAATAAATTAGAACAATCCCAGATCTTAATTCGTAATTTTGTGGCTGATAAATTCTTAACTTTGAGTACAGTAAAGATCTATCAAACTACTGATCGGGTGATTAACGGTCGTTTGGCACGCCAATACGATATCGAGAAAAAGCCAGAGGCGGCTAGCTTTAAAGGGCAGCCGAGTTGGCGCAATCTACGACACCAAGTCGTCGATGTTCAGGTTGGACGGCGTTACTATGTTATTGCCAAAAGCCCTGACCTGGACAATCAGCTATTCGAGCAGATCTTAGCTACGTTCATGCCGCGGACCGCTCAGGCTCAATCTCTAGTTCCTCCAACCCAGGATTTTCGCTCTCGAATTAATTTGAAAACCTTTGGCCAACTGATCGATCCCGAGAGCTCTCCGGTTCAACCGGAGCGGTTTAGCGGTTATCATACCGGAGTTGATATCGAACATACAAAGATCGTTGGTGTCGATGTACCAGTGGTGGCAATCGCCGATGGTATAGTCAAGCTCTCACAGAAAGCGAACGGTTATGGTGGCGTTGTAATCATGTGGCATACGATTAGCGGTCAAACCCGATCTGTTCTCTACGGCCATCTCGATCCGGCCCGACTGCCAAAAATTGGTCAAACGATCGCTGCCGGTAAAACTATCGGCTATCTCGGAGTAGGCCAAAGCGCTGAGACGGATGGTGAGCGGCGTCATCTCCATCTCTCGATCAGATCAGACACTGCCTTAGAGCTGGCCGGCTATACAAAAACAGCCACCCGTTTGAATGAGTGGCTGAATCCGTTAGATTATTTTTAATATAACGTAATAGTCTAGTCTGTTTAGAGTAGCCACCCGGCTAACAGGCCGAGGACGATAAAGCTGGCTGTCCAGTTAACGATGATAGCTGTCAGCTTGCCAGGTTTAGGCATAAAGTGTTGACCGTCGATCATTAGTGGTAGAGCGAAGCCAGCGGCGGCAAAGATCAGGCCTAGATAGAGGCCCTTCATCATATTATTAAGGTTAAGCGTATAGCTAAACTCAAAACCTGAGTAAAGACTAGCGAAACCGAGCGAGATTAAGAACATAGCAATGAGAACCATCGCCAACTGCTTCATTTCCGGCTTGCTGTGATCCTCGTCAGCAAAAAGCTCTTTGTAGAGTTGACCGAACATCAGGTAGCCAACGCTCGACATAGCGATGAGACCGATGATTGCGAACAGATAGATATTCATTGTGCCTCCAAATAATAGATAATAATAGTTCTATTATGAGAGGCATTCGGTTTAAAAGCAAGAAATGGTCGGGAAGACAGGATTCGAACCTGCGACCTCAGCGTCCCAAACGCCGCGCGCTACCAACTGCGCCACTTCCCGAACTAGCTTGGATTATACCTTGAAACAGGATGTTTAGTCAATTATAGTAGCAATGATACAGATTAAGGAGTAAAGATGACCGAACTGACTACTGACCAAGCTCTTTACGATGTTATCATCGTGGGCGGTGCCTCGGCCGGTTTAACCGCCGCCTTATACGCTAGCCGACGGGCCCTTAAGACGCTAGTTTTGACCAAAGATATTGGCGGACAGCTCTCTTTGACTAACGATGTCGAGAACTACCCTGGCTTCGAGCAGGTTGGCGGTTTTGAACTTGCCGACAAGATGAAAAAGCAGGCCGAGAAGTTTGGGGCTGTTATTAAATTCGAAACGGTGACCGCCGTCGATAAGCAAGGCGAACAGTTTCTTGTTACCACCAACGGAACGAGCTACCTCGCCCGTACCGTTATTTTGGCCTTTGGTAAGACACCGCGTAGCCTAGATGCCCCTGGCGAGGCCGCGTTGATGGGCAAGGGTGTCAGTTACTGCGCAACCTGCGATATGCCGCTATTTCGTCAGAAGCGTGTCGTGGTAGTCGGTGGAGGTAACTCGGCTATCGATGCGGCTCTATACGCCTCCGATATTGCCAGCGAAGTCCATTTGATACACCGTCGCAACGAGTTTCGGGGCGAAGCAGTTTTGGTCGAGCGACTCAAAAGCAAACCAAATCTCACCATTCATTATAACTCGACGATCACTCAGATTCATGGCCAGGAGCGAGTCAGCGGCGTGACCCTGCAAAACATCAAGGATCAATCGTTGACTGAACTATCTGTCGAAGGCGTTTTTATCGAGATTGGCTATGTCGTTAAAAGTGAGTTTGTGGCACATCTTGTCCAGATGACAGAGCGGCACGAGATTGTCACCAATCGTCATTACAGTACTAGCTGTCCCGGTATTTTTGCCGCTGGCGACCTGACGACAACACCGTTTAAACAGGCGGTAATTTCAGCTGGTGAGGGCTGTGTGGCTGCCCTAGCCGCCTATGAATACATCATGAAGCAAACTGGCCGTCAGGCCATTAACGTTGACTGGGGAGGAGCTCGAGGCTAACGATGACCGGCAAGACCCACGCCCTGGCCGGAGGAGTAGCAGCGCTGGGGTTTATCCTCTTGGTTCAAAACCAAGGCTGGCTCTCTCTCGACCTTGACCCGCTCTTAACCAGCGGCCGACTACAGTATTTAGCCATTGGTTTAATAGGCAGTGTAGCGGCCTTGCTTCCAGATCTTGATAATTCGGAGTCTCGCCTAGAAAACTGGCGGATCTTTGGCGTCAAACCACTCAAGCCGCTAGCCGATCTCGTCAATCTCCTCTTTTCACATCGGGGCTTTCTCCACTCGTTATTGGCGGTGATGCTCCTGTCCTTGATTTTATTGAGTTTACCATCAGGGATTGAGCTACATTGGCGAGTAGCTATCCTCAGTGGCTATCTATCGCATCTAATTACCGACGGTCTGACGCCGGACGGCATTGAGCTATTTTATCCCTGGGGGCAGCAGATCCGTTGGCTGCCTCGTTGGTTAGCGATTAGAACTGGCTCGTTTATTGAGAGTCTTTTTTATCTGTTGTTGATTGGTGGGCTGATTTGGCTGGTCGATCTGGCTATTATCGTTTAAGCGTTCTAAGACGATTGCCTCGATCCGTTGGGCTACTGCCTCGATTGTGCCACGACCATCGACGAGACAGAATCGATTGGGTTCAGATTGAGCGATGTAATCATAGCCGGCCTGGACGGATTTTTGTAGCTCTTCACCGGCGGCCTCGAATCGGTCTAACTCTCGAATCTTAGTGATTCTAGAGGCAGCCTCGATTGGGTCGAGCGTTAAACAGATAGTCAGATTAGGTTTTAGTTGAGCCGTTGAGATCTGATTTAGCTCTTCGATTAAAGCAGCGCCAAGTCCACGGGCAAAACCCTGAAAGACAACAGAGCTATCGATGAATCGATCGAGAATAACAATCTTTCCGTTAGCTAGAGCTGGACGATAAAGTTTGTTAACGGCCTCGGCTCGACCGGCCTGGAACAGAAAGACCTCGGCCAGGGGACTGATCTGTTCTCCTGTTGTTTGGCCGGTCAGGCGGCGAACTTCGCGGCCGAGTTCGGTGCTCATCAGCTCACGAAAATCCTGGGCTGAGTAGCCTAGATCGATTAATCGTTGCGTTAAGATTTGAATCTGTGTCGTCTTGCCG
>CAZQGJ010000006.1:0-26122 GCA_964592905.1 uncultured Candidatus Saccharibacteria bacterium
AGGACATCTGGCGCGCCGTCGGGGAGGCTTCCAAGGAGGCGCTGAAGAAGGCGGGCGTTCCCGGGAAGGAAGTCCTCGGCGTCGGCTTCGACGCGACCTGCTCCCTCGTCCTTCTCGGGGAGCGCGAGGCCCCGATCCCGGCGCAGCCGGGCGGCGAGGCCTCCCGGAACGTCATCGTCTGGATGGACCACCGCGCGATTGCCGAGGCCGAGCGGATGGGGCTTAAGGTCTTGCCACCATCGGTCAACCAGAGTCTGGTCGAGTTTGGCGTCGTCCAAGACGAGACCGGTCAAGAGATCATTCGCTTCGCTCTATCGGCAGTCAAAAATGTCGGAGTCGGAGTAGCCGAAAGAATAGTCGCCGAGAGGGAACAGAACGGTCAGTTCGCCAACCTCGAGGACTTTGTCACTCGGTTGGGCAGCGATACCCTCAACAAAAAGTCCCTCGAGGCGCTGATCAAATCCGGTGCCCTAGACTGCTTCGGCCAACGCGCTCAACTCTTTCACTCTCTGGAAACTATCGTCAAATATAGTTCAGTTTTAACCAAACAGCGTCAACACAACCAACTCGACCTCTTTAGCAGCCTAACCGAGGCCCACGGCGTTCAGGCACAAGTCGAGATTCCGCTGGTGCCGCTCGACCAGTTACAGGTACAAAACGATCAGCGACAGCTCCTCAGCTGGGAAAAGGAGTGTCTCGGGATCTATCTCTCGGATCATCCGCTTAAGGCCGCCTCGCACCTGACCTTGACCTTTGGTCAACCGGTTAACGAGCTAACCCTCGAAGACGAAGGCCAGCGCACCAGAATAGCCGGACTGATCACCATCATCAAGAAGATCGTTACCAAGAGTAACGAACCGATGTTGTTTGTGACTCTCGAAGACACGACCGGACAGACCGAAATCTTGGTCTTCCCGCGACTTTATCAAGAAACTGCAGCTCTCTGGCAACCCGACAGCTTAATCGTCACTGAGGGGCGAATTTCGACCAAGGACGGGCAGATTAAATTAATTGCTAACCAAGTCTGGGAGCTATCGGCCGATCTCAAGCTTGACTCCTTTAAAGCCCGTCAAGAGATCGCTCGCTACAGTGTCGAGAAGAAACAGGCCGACAAGCTGAAAAAAGGGGAGAGCTTCTCACCTGATTCTCCCCAAGCTCGGGCTTACGCTGACAAGGTTTTCGCTAATCAAGGTCAACCCCAGCTCAAACGACGCAGCAGTACCGTTAGTGCGGCGATTGCACCGGTTTTTTACATCTCTTTGCCGCCTCAGGCCGGTCCGCATTACATCGAATCGCTCAAAAATATTATCGAACAACATACCGGGCAAACCTCGTTAGTCTTAAGATTGCCCTCGAGTAACGGCTACAAAGAGGTTGCCTGTCAAACCAGGATCGAACCAACCGCAGCCTTAATAGCGGCTGTCGAGGAGCTGATCGGCGCTGGCTCAACCCGGCTCAATTAGAACAGAGCCTAAATCGAACAAAAGAGGAGCGACGAGCTCCTTTTTTAATAGAGTAGGTAGGTCAAGGCATTGGACAGCGATCCAGAACTAGACCGAACTCCACACCATCCTCTTTCCGACTTGTCACAATTGACTTTAAACCAAAAATGAGTAATGAGCGGAGAGGCTACAAAAACTCTTATACTTAAGGACTAAACCGATAGGTACATAAAACGTACCACCTGGACAATCTAGCTATACAAAAAAACAGAGGATCTGACTTCTGACCGACCTAAACAACAGGTAAGTCATTACTCGTGGCGCTAGACACTGCTAACGCTCTGGCCGTAACGGTAGATAGCCTGATTTTCTAGTAGTTGAACCTGTTTCTAAGCTAAAAGTCGTCACCCGCGGACAGATAATGAATAGATTTAAGAACCAGCGTTCAACCAATAGTTCCGAGTGGTACAATCGCCCCATTGAGCGAATTGAACTAACGATAGGCCTCTCTGATGTTGAGGTCTAGTGGAAAACTCGGTCAGCGAGGATAGAGCCGATGGCTTGAGTCGATAGGCGAAAAGACTAGCCGTTATTTTGAGCTAGAAGGTCAAGCTATTTTTGAGGACGATAAAATACTGGTGGCACAAAACCAATAGTCTTAATGGGCCAAATAACGGCTAAAGCACGGCCGATCAGGAAGCGGCGCTCGACCGGACCGTAGATCCGAGAGTCGGAGGAGTTTTCACGATTATCGCCGACTAAGAAATACTCGTCAGGGCCAAGTTGCCAATTCTTATACTGTCCGGTTTGTCCGGTGGTAAATTCGGCGGGAATGTAATCCTCTAGCAACGGTTGGCCGTTAATTAACAGGATATCGTCACCCAAAGCCACCTGCTCGCCAGGTAAACCAATAATGCGCTTAATATATTTCACTTTGTCAGGATCGCCAGGAAAACGAAGGGTGACTGCGTCGCCGCGCTCGGGTAGGCGCCAGCGATAGCTCAATCGATCGATAATAATTAGCTGTCCATCCTCGAAATTAGGGAACATCGAGCGGCCATTAACGATATTAATAGTGGCCACAAAGGCGGTAAACAGGCCGAGAAAGACGACAAAAAAAATCAGCCCCTTAGCCAACTCATAGAAACACCCTGAGGCATATAGGAACTGATTAAAAAATCGCGACATTTCCCTCCTTGAACCTGTTGCAATCGGCCTTACCTAGGCTGTCGAGGTATTACTTGGCAGCTGTCTCGGTGGTCGAGGTAACAGGCGCTACGGTCTTGGTGCGACGCTTAGCCGCTAATTTTTTAGCCCGTAAATCGGTCTTGGTGGTACCGTTAACCAACTGTTTGGTTAAGTTAGACTTAAGCCGTGAGGCTTTGTTCTTATGGATGACGTCACGCTTGGCGGCCTTGTCGATTACTGCCACCACCGCTGAAAGGGATTCAGCGGTGACGTTCTTAATGGCTCGACGCAGGTCAGCTTTGATAATGAGATTTTGTTGTCGTTTAGCTAGCGAGGCACGGAGGGCCTTGCGGACGGAAGCGGTTACTGGCATTTAACTCCTCTAATTTGTAGATTGAGTGTAACAGTTTTCTTTAAGATTGACAAGTCTCTGGAACGTGGTATTATCTAACCTTTGCTAGACATGAAGGATTTAGATGGAACTATCAGCTAAACAGCAGTCGATTGAGCAGCTCAAACAGGCGCAAAAGATCCTCATCTTGACCCATAAAAATCCCGACGGAGATTCCCTCGGCTCTCTTTTAGCTCTGAAAAAAGTGCTGGAACGACTCGGCAAAAAGGTGACTGCCGTGGTGAGCGATCCGATTCCGGCTAGTCTAACCTTTTTAGCGGAACTCGATCGGCTAGAGACCGAGCTGCGGCTCAATCGCGAGTTCGTACTGCATCTCGACCTGACCAAGACCCAGGTTGCCAATCTTGGCTACCGCAAGATCGAGGACAATCAGAAACTAGCTATTATCATCACCCCTAAGTCTGGTCAGTTTCGAGCTCAAGATGTCAGCTTTCCCGAACCAGTCGCCGATTTTGACCTGGTGATCGTTCTTGACACGCCAGACCTTGCCCGTCTAGGTAACATCGGACAGAACTTCCGTGACCTCTTTTACGAAACTCCGGTCATCAATATCGATCATCATCCTAGTAACGATTACTTTGGTCAGGTCAACTGGGTCGAGATCACAGCTACTTCGACTGCGGAGATCTTAGTTGGTCTGATCGAGGCCTTGGCTAGCCCGGACCACTCTACCAAAGAACTAATCGATTCTCAGGTTGCGACCGCTTTATTGACCGGCATTACCACCGATACCGGTAGCTTTCAGAATGCCAATACAACACCTAAAGCTCTGACTATTGCCGCTCAACTAGTCGCCGCCGGCGCTGAGCAACAACAGATCATCCGCCAAATCTACAAGACTAAGCCGCTCTCGACGCTGAAACTTTGGGGTCGCGCGCTCTCACGCCTCCGCACCGACGAAACCCATCGCTATGCCTACACCTATTTAGGGCAGGCTGATTTTAGCGAACTCAAAGCAGAAACCAATCAGTCCTCTGGTCTGATCGACGATCTCTTAAAAACGGCGCAAGGTTATCGCTTCGTGGCTTTAATCACCGAAAAGAACGGCAGCTTACACGTTAGTCTGCGCGCCCTAGAGACGGGAATTAATCTCAACGCCTTGGCCACAGCTTGTGGCGGTGGCGGTCACGATCTGGCAGCGGCCTTTGAAGTTAAATCCGGCACCCTTAAAGACTCCCTGGAGTCCACTTTGTCACAGATTAACGCTTGTCTCGTGAACCAGCCCGGCTAATCGCCACTCGAATCAGCTCTTTGAAGAGCGGGTGAGGGCGATTTGGACGCGATAGAAACTCAGGATGAAACTGCGTCGCCATAAAGAACGGATGCGCACTTAATTCAATAATTTCAGCTAGGTCGCCAGTGACGCTGGTGCCCGAGATGATTAATCCGGCCTTGATCAGCTGCTCTCGATACTCATTATTTAGTTCATAGCGGTGACGATGTCGTTCGCGCACCACGGCTTGACCGTAGCAACGCAGGGCTAAGCTCTTGTCTTTGAGCTGACAGTCGTAGCCACCCAGACGCATCGATCCACCGTACTCCTGACCGAGCAGTAACTGATTCTGTTCTGGCATCACATCGATCACTTTATGCTTAGCGCTCGGCGATACCTCGGCCGTCGTGGCATCGGTCAAACCGGCCTGATGACGGGCAAACTCGATGGTCGCTAACTGCATGCCATAACAGAGTCCCAAGAAGGGCAGGTGCTTGGTTCTGGCGTACTCGATCCCTTTGATGATTCCCTCGATGCCGCGAGTGCCAAAACCACCCGGGACAACCAGGGCATCGTAGGCCGCGAGCTCTTTGACTCGCTTCGGTTCGCGTTCGTAAAGCTCGCTATCGATCCAGATCAGCTCGACCTGTCGACGCTGACTCCAGCAGGCGTGGCGAATCGCCTCGATGACCGAGACATAGACATCGGGCAAGATAAAATCCCCAGAGTTAAAGTACTTGCCCAGTATGGCTACGCGAAGGGTTTTCTTGTGACTGACGATCTCGTTGGCCCAATCAAAGTACTCCTGCAGAGCCGGGCTTTTCTTGAGCCTGAGCTGCAGCTTTTTAGCCACTCGCTCGGCGAGATTTTGCTCGGCGTAGATCTGGGGAATCTGATAAATATTCTTGACGTTGGGTGAGGAGATAATATCTTCGGAAGCCAGACCACAGAGACGGCTCATCTTGATCTTGCGTGGCTGATCGACCGGCAATTCGGCTCTGGCGATGATCATATCGGCCTGAATGCCGGCCGCGTTGAGGGTGCGGGCAGCGTATTGAGTCGGCTTGGTTTTCATCTCGCCCAGTTGAGCCGGAATCGGTAGATAAGAAACTAGTAAAAAGATGACATTGTCCGGTTCTTCGAGCTTCATCATTCGGGCCGCTTCGAGAAAGAGAATATTTTGATACTCGCCAACCGTGCCACCGACCTCAATAAGAGTCACTTGGGCATCGGCTGCCTCGGTAGCGTGTCGAATGCGGGCGATGATCTCTTCGGGGACGTGAGGCACCACCTCGACGCACTTACCGCCATAGCCGAGAGCTCGCTCTCGCTGAATAACCGACTGATAGACACGACCGGTCGTCATATAGTTAATTGAGGTGATATTGCAGTCAAGAAAACGCTCGTAGTTACCGATGTCTTGATCGGTTTCGTCGCCATCATCGGTCACAAAGACCTCGCCATGCTCGATCGGGTTCATCGTGCCGGCATCGACATTAACATAGGGGTCGATCTTAATGGCGGTGACTCTCAGACCGTTTAAAGTGAGGAGTTTGCCAACGGCAGCGGCGGCCGTACCTTTGCCAACACCACTCATCACTCCACCAACCACAAAAATATAGGTTCGCCGTGACTTTGCCATCTGCACTCTCCTTCTGATTACTTTTTGAGGTTAACGACTTAGACTAGGGTTTGTCAAATGAATAAACTTTCATTAAAGTAGGGGAAAGATAAGGACGGCCCTAATGACAGACCTGAAATTAAGCCCCGCCGCACAGGCCAATCTCGATTGGTGGCTCACTAATCCAGTAACACTACCCTGGCGAGAGCCAATCGAAGAGCTGGTATCGACCGGTCAAAGTGAAGAGCTAGAAAACGCCTTTTATCAGCGGCTAGAGTTTGGCACCGCCGGTATTCGCGGTCAGGTCGGGTTGGGTACGGCCCGGATTAACGAGCTGATGATCGGCTTAGCCACTCAAGGTTTGGTTAACTACTGCTTAGCAGAGGACGCCGATTCTAAATCGCGCGGCATCGTCGTCGGCAGCGACACTCGCACCAGCAGTCCAACCTTCGTCGCCTTGGTTTGTCAGATTTTGGTAGCTAACGGTTTTCGCGTTTGGCGCTTTCCGGCGCCCCGTCAAGTCGGCATGATGAGCCTAGCCATTCGCCACTATCAGGCGGCGGCCGGTATCTATATCTCGGCTAGCCATAACCCACCGAGCGACAACGGCTTTAAATGCTACTGGTCAGATGGCGCTCAGGTTCTGGCTCCACACGATCAAGGTATTATTCAGGCTGTCGCCGCTGTCACCGAGATCTTGATGTCAGGTGATAAAGGGTCTATCACTCCGATCGAATCCGATTTTGACCAACTCTATATTAAGACCGTTCTCAATGAAGGGTTATTAACAACTGCCGAACGCACGGCCAAATTGGTCTATTCGCCCTTTCATGGCACCGGCCAGTATGGCGTGTTGCCAGTCCTCAAACAGGCCGGATTCGAAGTGGTCACGGTTCAGGAACAGATGAGTCCTGATGGTCTGTTTCCGGCTATCACCGGCGGGGTGCCGAATCCGCAGAATCAAGAGTCAAACGACCTGACCGCAGCGCTCGTCATCGCCGAAAAGGCCGACCTGGGTATCTCGACCGATCCAGATGCCGATCGCTTAGGTCTAGTCAGGCCGCTCGAACAGTCGACGGCCATCCTCGACGGTAATCAAACCGCCACCCTGCTGGGATACTTCATCTGTCAGCGCCTCAAAGAACAGGATAAGCTACCGACCAACGGCTTCTTGGCGCGAACATGGGTCACCACTGCCATTCTCGACGATATCGCCGCTGACTTTGGCCTTAAGAGCTATCAAACCTTGGTTGGCTTTAAATATATCGGGCGTTTGATCGAGGCACACGAGGATCAGGGTACTGAAAAGTTCATCTTTGCCGGTGAAGAGAGCTACGGCTGCTTAAAAGGTAGCTACGCTCGCGACAAAGATGCCTCGGTGGCCGCTCTAATGGCTGGCGAGCTTGTCGCCTGGCTCAAAGCCAATCATCAGACGATCGAAAGCTATCTGGCCGAGATCTATCAGCGTTACGGTTATTACGCTTTGCAACCGGTTGATCTGAAGTTTCCCGGGGCGAGTGGCTTTCAAGAGATGCAGGACCTAATGGCTAAGCTTCGCCAAACACCCGTTACTCAGATCGGACAGTGGCCGGTCTCGAACATCATCGATTTTGCCGAGGCAGCCGAACCGACTAATATGCTCATCATTAATCTAGACGAAGCTGGGCGAACTCAGGTCATTGTCAGGCCGTCCGGCACCGAACCTAAGATAAAACTTTACACTAGCTACTATGCCTCGATGGTCAAGGGGACGAGCGGACAGGCTTATGATCAGGCTATGGAGCAGGCGCAAGAGCAGTCAAACGCGCTCAAAGCCGCCAGTCAAGCTTGGCTCGAAAGTCTAAGATAGAGTACTGACCCTCGGGTCAGGTTGATTAAAGTAAACCGAGCTTGTCTTTGACTTGGTTCAAGGTTTGAGCCGCCACTGTGACCGCTCGAGATTGCCCATCGGCTAAGATCGTATCCAGTTCAGTTGTCCTGTCGAGATAGTGCTGATAGCGTTCTTGAATTGGGGTGAGGACCTCGATGACGCGGTTAGCCACTAACTCTTTGAGCTGGCCGTAACCAAGCTGACCACACTCTTGAGCCACCTGTTCGGGCGACATGGTCGAGTCTGCCAGACTGGCGTAGATCGTCAACAGATTACCAATGCCCGGCTGTTCGAGTGGGGCATAGTTTATTTTAGCTAACGAGTCGGTCTCGGCCTGTTTAAACTTGGCTTTAATCAAGGTGGGAGCATCGCTAAGATAAACGGCACTACCGGCGAGAGATTTGCTCATCTTAACTTTGGGGTCGCTCAATGACATGATGCGAGCCCCGTGCAGAGAGGTCATGACCTCGGGGACGACAAAAGTTTGGCCATAGCGCTGATTAAATCTAAGGGCCAGATCGCGAGTCAGCTCGAGATGTTGCTTTTGATCCTCGCCCACCGGTACAGCCTCGGCCTGATAGAGCAAGATATCGGCCGCTTGCAAGATTGGGTAGGTAAAGAGCCCAACTGAAATATTACCGCCGCGTGCCAGCGCCTGTTTTTTTTCCTTAAACTCTGCGGGGCTGAGGGTTTGCAACGATGCGGGAAGTACGCCACTGTCGTATGCGGCTTGCATGGTTTCGGGACGGGCGCTCTTATCTTTAAACTGAGTCATCCGGCTGAGTTCGCCCATATAGGTCAGGTTGTTGAGGATCCAGGCTAGCTCACTATGCTGAGGCAGCTGCGACTGGGCAAAGATGACCGATCGACGCGGATCGAGTCCACAGGCCAGATACATCGCCAAGACCTTGTAAGTATTCTCTTTGAGGTTCGCAGGCGATATCTCGCCCGTCAAGGCATGTAGATTGGCTAGCATTAAAAAGAGGTCGTGATCCTGTTGGAGCTTGAGCCACTGACGAATAGCACCGATATAATTACCAAGATGCAATTCGCCGTTACCTGAAGTTGTGATGCCGGAAAGAATTCTCATAACAGTTTGTATTATACTGGCAGTATGTATACCTGGCAAACTTCTCGACAACAAACGCTAGAGCGCGCCGTCAAGCTGATCGCCAGCTATCCAACCGTCACTGCCATTGCCTTGACCGGATCAGAGGCGACGGGGCGGGCAACTGCAGAGAGCGATATCGATCTATTTATCCAGGTCAGACCGGGCCGTTTGTGGCAAACCCGTCTCTGGCTGACGCTTTGGTTGGAAATGAAGCAACTACGCCGTAACCATCAGAGAATAGCCGGGGCCATCTGTCTCAATTGGTGGGGGACGGAGTTTTGGCCAGGTCTTCAAGCTAGATATCCTTATCGCCTAATCTGGCAACGGGTACCGATTAACGAGAAGGCAGCGACTAAGCAAGAGCCAGCTCTGTGGGTTAAATTGCTTTGGGCGCTAGATCTCTTCGACCAAAGGTCGCCTTGGCTCGGTAACCAACTGGAGAGATTCTGGCGTTGGCTACAAATTGCCAAAATCCGCCGCCATCCTCTGACTACAGCAGTCGGTGGAGCCGTCCGTTACTCTGATCAAGAGCTCGGCTTTCATCCGCCGAAACCGTCGCCTAAACCGCCTGAAATACCCGCTAACCAGACGCCCAATGTCGATGTAAAGACTACTTGACATTAACTCTAGTCTCGATATAATCAGGGTTGTACAGCTCTTATTTAATCGAGAAAGGAGACTAATGGCTACTACTGTTCGCCCCTTGGCCGATCGAGTCATCGTCAAGCCAATCGAAGCCGCCTCGACCACTGCGTCAGGCATTGTCTTACCGGATTCCGCCAAAGAGACCCCGCAATTAGCCGAGGTTATCGCCGTTGGACCGGGCAAATTTGATGATGGTCAACGCCAACCGCTCGAAGTTAAAGTTGGTCAAAAAGTTTATTACAGCCGCTACGCTGGCGACGACGTCAAGATCGACGGCATCGAGCACAAGATCATCAGCGAGAGCGAGATCTTAGCTGTCGTTGAGTAATTCGTTGATTCAAGTGAATTTATAGGAGTTTATGATGGCGACACAGATTAAATTTGGGCAAGACGCCCGTTCGCTAATGCTCGAGGGCATCAATCAACTGGCTAACACCGTCAAAGTCACTCTCGGCCCTAAGGGGCGCAACGTCGTCCTTGACAAAGGCTTTGGCACACCCGTCATCACTAACGATGGCGTCAGCATCGCCAAAGAGATCTCGCTCGAGAACAAGTTCCAGGATCTTGGCGTTCAGCTAATTAAAGAAGTCGCCAGTCGAACCAACGATGTGGCCGGTGACGGAACTACGACTGCCACCATCCTGGCCCAGGCCATGGTTACCGAAGGCGTTAAAAATGTCGTCGCCGGGGCTAACCCAGTTGAGTTGCGACGTGGTATTGAAAAGGCCGTCGAAACTGTCGTGGCCGAACTCAAAAAGAACGCCAAAGAGATTAAAGATCAGGCCGAAATCGCTCAGGTTGCGGCTATCTCGGCTAACGAAGTCGCGATCGGTGAACTAATCGCCGAAATTATGGACAAAGTCGGTCGCGAAGGGGTAGTCACCGTCGAAGAGTCGCAAACTCTCGGTCTCGATAAAGAGATCGTCGAGGGCATGCAGTTCGATAACGGCTATGTCTCTGCCTATATGGTTACCGACTCGGCCCGCATGGAGGCCAATATCGAAGATCCGTTTATTCTGCTTACCGATAAAAAGATCTCGGCCATCGCTGAGATTCTGCCAATCCTAGAAAAATTAGCTCAAACCGGTAAAAAAGACCTGGTCATCATCGCCGAAGATGTCGATGGTGAGGCATTAGCCACTCTGGTGGTCAATAAACTCCGCGGTATCTTTAACGCCTTGGCCATCAAGGCACCGGGCTTTGGCGATCGCCGCAAGGAGATGCTCCAAGACTTAGCCGTTCTGACCGGTGGTCAAGTGATCAGCGGCGATACTGGTATGAAGCTCGAAAATGTTGAGTTAACCGCCTTGGGTCGGGCTCGTCGCATCGTGGCCGACAAAGATCACACCACTATTATCGAGGGTAAAGGCGAAAAGACCGCAATTACTGAACGAGTTGGCCAGATCAAAGCCCAGATCGAACGCGCCACTGGTAGCTACGACCGAGAAAAGTTACTCGAACGTGTCGCCAAATTGGCCGGCGGTGTAGGCGTGATCAAGGTTGGAGCTGCCTCGGAAGTCGAGATGAAAGAGAAAAAACTTCGTATCGAAGATGCCATCGAAGCCACTAAAGCAGCGCTCGAAGAGGGCATTGTGGCTGGTGGTGGTGTCGCCTTGGTTGATGCCATTAAGTCGCTTGATAGCCTCAAGCTCGAGGGCGAGGAAGCACTTGGCGCCCGAATCGTTCGTCACGCTCTCGCCGAGCCGATGCGTCAGATCGCTATTAACGCTGGCAAAGACGGTAGTGTCATTCTCGAACAGGTTAAAAACCAGGCCAAAGGGATTGGCTATAACGCTGCCAACGATAGCTTTGTCGATATGATCGAAGCGGGGATTATCGATCCGCTCAAGGTCACTCGTTCAGCCTTGCAGAACGCTGCCTCGGTAGCTGCCTTAATCATTACCACCGAAGCGGCTGTTACCGACTTACCGGCCAAAGCTGAAGCCGGCGCTGGCGCTGGTGGTCACGGCCACGGCGGCGGTATGGATATGGGCTTCTAAAGTACAGATCCGAACCAGACTCGAACAGACTGAGTCAACTAAAAATCCCGTTCTGGCGAGCGGGATTTTTAGTGGGATTTTTAGTTATTCGCTAATGGTGGTGGCTGGACTCGGTGTCTCGGTCGGAATCGCTGGCGAGGCAGAGCTAAAATTATTTGGTAGGGCACTGGCCGGCAGATACTCAATGACTGGACCAGCGCTTGGTACACCGCTTGAGCGCCGCTCGATAAAGCTAACCAGAAAGTTAGTCAGTGGCTTGAGGCTATTAATGCCAGAGAGACGGTTGAGGATACCTAGAAGGCTACCTAAAACGATCGCCGCCCCAATAGTGGCGCCGATGGCCGAGATAGCTCCGCCCCAAAAAGAGCGCCAGTAGCTTTGACCCTTGAGTAGGTCGCGGTTAACTGCGACTAGCTCATCGAGACTATAGTGTAAATTTTTTAGGTCGTCAGGATTCAAAGCGCCCCTCTCTACGCTTTTAGCATACCATTTTTAGTCGTTTACTGCTTGACCCGCTCGACATAGTCGCCGGATTCGGTACTAATGCGCACGATATCACCCTCTTTGACGAACATCGGGACTTTGACCGTGGCACCGGTTTCGAGTTTGGCCGCTTTGAGGACACTACTAACCGTATTGCCAGCCACAGCTGGTTCGCTATAGGTTACCAACAGGTCAACCTTGGGCGGGAGATTGATCCCGATCGGACGACTATCAAAATACATCGCCTCGACAGTTGAGCCATCTTTTAACCAGTTAGCCTTGTCGCCAAGCAAAGCGATCGGCAGTTCGAGCTGATCAAAGGTTTGATTATCCATGAAATGGAGCTTATCGCCCTCTCGGTAGAGAAAGTTCACCGGCTGACGGTAGAGATTGGCCTCGTCAAGGCGATCGGAGTCACGAAAACTTTCGTCGGTGATGGCACCGGTTAAAAGATTACGAAATTTGGCCTTGAGTATACCGCCGCCGCGGCCCAACTTGGTGTGCTGGGCCGATTCGACACGGTAAGGATCACCTTTGTAGCTGACATAAGTGCCGGCTTTGACTTGAGCGATAGATAAAGCCATCGATTAACGGCTAACGTAGGGGATGAGCGCCATAAAACGGGCTCGCTTAATGGCTTGAGTCAGTAAGCGTTGGTGCTTAGCACAGGCGCCAGAATCTTTGCCGGATTTAATCTTGCTCCAGCTACTAATGTAGCGGGTTAGGATCGAGGCATCTTTATAATCGATCGCCACGACCTTGCGTTTACAGAATTGACACTCTTTTTTCTTCATAAAATTCCTTTAATGTTTGGTTTAACGACTAGAAGGGGATATCGTCGAGATTGATCTCTTCGCTGGCTGGAGTCGCTGTCGAGTCAGCTTTTTTGGCGCCTCGGCCACGTGGGGCTGAGGAGTTAGCAGAGACTGTTTGATCGATTTGGTCGTTGGCCTCTGGCTGACTGCCGATCAGGTCTTCGACAGAGTCGAAGCTAGCACCGGCGTTAGCGCCACCCGGTCGCGGCGTTAGCGGGACAAACTCATCGACGACGATTTCAGTGCGACGCATCTTGGCACCATCGGGAGCGTCCCAGGAACGAGTCTGTAAGCGACCCTCGACATACATCTTGTTACCTTTTTTGAGGTTACCGGCGATAAACTCTCCGGTCTTGGCCCAGGCAACGCAGTCGTGATACTCGGTCTGATCAACGAACTCGCCAGTAGTCTGATTTTTGTAACGACGGTTGGTAGCAACAGAGAAGCTGCAGACGGCCTGACCAGACGGGGTGTAGCGCAGCTCGGGATCGCGAGTTAGATTGCCGATTAGCGTGGCGCGATTAAGTGAATACATGGTGCCTCCTCGGGCGGGGTGGATATTAGACTTAGCTTAACGAGATAAAGATTAAAATAATCTTAAATCTAGTTAAGACTTATAAGATCTCCCCTAGTTTATCATTTAATGCCTTGAGGCGCTCTTCTTCGGTGGCGCTTTCGGCAGTCGCTTTTTTAGCGGTCGCTCGTTTAGCTGGCGCCTTGGTTTTAGCGGCTGGAGTGGATGTCGCCGAAGACGCTTCGTCAGTAGACGACGACTCAACAGTTGGTTCGGCCACCATGGCCTCGATCGAATCAACGGTTGCCTGATCGATGACGACTGGCGTCTCGACGGTCGAACTCTTGGCGGCGGTAGCGCCATCGGTCAGATCTTCGGCCAAAGCCATCGCCTCTTGAACGATCGCTTTGCTCATCTGACGGCTAGGTAGCTGCCAAACAGTTGGCTTGACGATAATCATAAAGCGCCAAATGGCCGTCAACTGACGGAGGCGTCGGTTAAGCTCGACCAAACCGTTAGCTGGAAAATCAAAATCGCAGACTAAATAATAGCCCTCTTCTTGATGCTGTATAGGATAGGCGAAGCGGCGACGGCCGAGAGATTTCTCTTCGACCAGACGGCCACCCAGCTCTTCGATTAACGGCTTGACGCCGGGATCGGTTTCCTCACCGACAATAAAAGTAATCTCGTAGAGAGTCATATGCCTCCAAAAGTCGATGCGACAGAACATCGACAGCTAGTCAGATCGAATGCGATCGCTAACTCTGATTAATGGATATTTGTCTGGTTGAGTATAGCCTTTTTAGCTAGCCTTTGCAATACTTTAAATAAGAAGTTGTGGAGGGAGTAGCAATGGCGGAAGAACAGGGTAATATGTGGCCCGAGCCGGAGAGTATTCGCGGAGCGATAGAGGGCGTTGTCAATCCTGAGTATGACACGCTCAAAAGCGATCAACAACATGTCGATCTTGATAGTAGGAGTGCCGGTGAAGTTGGCTTGGATGAGCAAATAGACGGTGGCTACTTGAGGCGATCGCTCATGCGCGACCCCGATGAGGGACCTGATTACCGAGGGATCAACGACAAAGCTGTAATCACCAAAGGCGGCAGACCCGATAAAATCCCTGACTTTGAACCTGAAGAGCGTTACCAAGAAGCACCTAAGTCACCTGCTGCTCGAGCCGCAAAGCAATTAAAGAGCTCACTCCGCAATCTATTCATCCCTGAAAATGAAGAGATTGAAAACTCAAAAAATGTCATCAATCAGCTCATCAAGCAGGTGGACAGCTTATCCGAATTAGCTCTTTCCCTAACCGAAAAGGAGCAGTACAAACAGGGCGAGGTCCTTGGTCGACGTGAATTTCATGGCCTTCATCATATAGTCGAAACCTGGGGTAATGTTATGGCCTTACGCGATCGACTAGAGCGGTTGGGCACTCCGCTCGATACCGCCGATGTGGCCTATGCCTTGTTAGCTTTGGCCTATCATGATGTCGATCAAACAGTTATCAAGATCGATGGTGTGCCGAAGAGCGATGATGAGTTAAGGAACTTTACTGAACAGTTAAGAGGCACTAAATCTTTAACAGAGTTAACTGCATTACAGGCCGCGATGAAGCAACGGCCCGAAGACCCTGGCCTAATGTCGAGAGGGCGCGCCGTTGGCGCGGTTGAGACCGCCTCAGCTCAAGCCCTAATCGCTAATTTAGAACAGGAGTTTTTACCGGCTAGAGCCAATGAAGGCGAAAGAGAGCTAATTCGTCAAACCTTAACCAGCGCTATTATGGCCACACAGCCAGGTTTTATGAGGGAATATATTGTCTATCAGCCCAATCTAACCCAGTCGGCGATTGAAGCAGGTAGTAAGCCCGAAGGGATGACGGCTGAGAATTTTGCAGCACATCAACGTTTCGCCGAACGCGTCAGGGGCTTAGTCGCCTTTGCCGATTTAGCCACCAGCGCCATGCAACCAGAATTAGCCATGCAACAGTGCGTCGCTCTCCGAATTGAAGACAGTCTCTTCTTTAATCAGTTAGTAAATCTGTCGCTAGCAGATCGAGATGGACAGGCCGAACTATCGGCAACTCAAATCTTGAGCAATTGGCAAAGCCAACCAGAATTAGGCGAGGCAGTCCGCCAACAATTAGTGACTTGGTTACAACAACAGGATGGGTTTTTAGAGGGACAGCGTCGTCAGATCAATGGAGAGTCAGTGACCGTTCCAGTCCCCGGCAAAGCAGGTGAAACCGAAACTCTGAGTGCCCCTACTTATAGCTTAGATCGACTACTAGCCAATCTGTCAGTAGCCGATACAGAGCCAGAACGACTAGAATCAGTTACCGCCGAGCTTAAGGCCGACTTAACGGCTCGGTTAGAGAAGCTACAGGAAACTTATCGAGAACTACGCCAAAAACTATCTTCTAATGATGATTGGCAAGAAGAGCTCGCCAGGCGCTTAGTCGCAGCTTTAGAGCCAACTCAACCGCTCACTTAAAAGAGACTTAGACGCCGACGCGAAAGTTGATGACGTCGCCATCTTGGACGAGGTAATCTTTGCCCTCACTTCGCCAACGACCGGCTGCTTTGGCGCCGGCCTCGCCCTGATACTCAACATAATCCTGAAAACTAATGACCTCGGCCCGGATAAAGGCCTTGGTAAAATCGGTGTGGATGACGCCGGCGGCCAGGGGCGCCGGACACTCCTGAGAAACAGTCCAAGCTCTGACCTCTTTAGGGCCGGCTGTGAAGAAAGTTTGTAATTTTAAAAGGTTGAAACCATGGCGAATGAGCCGATTGAGGCCCGGTTCGACTAGATTTAAGCTAGCTAGATAATCGGCTGCCTCGGTATACTCGAGTCCGACCAATTCTGATTCGGTTTGAACGGCTAGCGGCAAGAGCTCAAGCTTCTGTTCATTCAGCCAATCGCTGAGCTGCCAATTAGTCGCCACCTGATCAGCCGTCAGACCGGCCTCGGCCTCGTCAACATTCGCCACTATCAGCATCGGCTTGAGGGTGAGCAGGGGAATCTCGGCACTCAATAGCTTAATCTCTTCTTGGCTCAAGCCAACTTTGGCGAGACGGCCGGCATCGAGATTGGCGAGGGCTCGTTCTTGTAGATTGAGTAAGAGCTGTCTCTCGGCCGCCGATAGTATGGCTTGGCCGGGAGTCGGTCGCTCTTTGCGCCAAGACTCCAGCCGCTTTGAGAGGGTAGCCAGATCGGCCAAAATAAGCTCGGTCAGCACAACTTCGGCATCGGCCCGTGGATCGATTCGCCCGGCGACATGGATCACCTGGCTAGCCTGAAAACCACGCACCACCATTACCAAGGCATCGGTTTCGCGAATATGAGCCAAGAACTGATTGCCCAGGCCCTGTCCCAGGCTGGCACCTTTAATAATACCGGCGATATCGACAAACTTAACCAAGGCCGGCACGATCTGGGCCGGTTTAACGATCTCGGCTAGTCTGTCCAGTCGTGAGTCTGGTAACTCAACCTGACCAACGTTAGGCTCGATGGTAGTAAAAGGATGATTAGCGGCCTCGGCCAGCTGACGACGGACCAAGGCGTTAAATAGGGTGGACTTGCCAACATTGGGTAAGCCGACAATACCGATCTTTAAGGACATAAGTGGAGTGTAACAGGTTAAAACAAGGATGTCGAGATTACTCAGTCAATTTAATTGAATCCATCAGTTCTTGGCCCGGGACTCCGTTCCAAACGAACTCAATCGTACTTTGAGAATTCTTCGGATTGGGTAAAAAGAGGGTGGATGAGGCTGATTCTGGATAACCACCATAGTGGATGACAAGCTTGCCATCGAGGTCGAATTTACTTTCATCGAGAGTGGCTACAAATCTTGCTCCGGGTGCTTCTATCTCTGTACCTATTCGATTTTTGAACGCATCGATGGCAGCCTCAAGAGATAGATCGCGATAAGTAATGAGGGCGATCTCGTCTCCCTGGATCGCACTGTAGATATCCTTAGGATAGACAAGTTTACGAATAATGAAGGAATAATCTCCATCTCGGCCGTACTCATGTACCTCATAATCAGCAGGATAATCAAAGCTGATATGACGTTCTTTTGAGCTGAAGGTTTTCTTTTGAGTGCTGACGGGTGATGCAACTGTAGTTGTCGTACCTACTTCTTTGACTGAGGCGGCAGGATAATTACAACCAAAGATAGCCCCAACCAAAACAAGAAGGATAGCTCTGCACCAGTAAATATATCGATGATTTCGCATAAACATACCTTATCACGGATTACTTGAAAAAGAGGCGGCTCTCAGCGCTAAGGTTCAAGCCTCGAGGATACTTCTCAAGCCTTTAGTGAGATAATGTCCGTTTTTTTTCTATCGGCCACGGCCTCGAGGTAGCCTAGGCGTTGTTCGTATTTTTTGATGTAACCTTCAAGCCTGGCGACTGCATCAAAACTAACAGTTTGGAGTTGGCGATTCTGTATAATTCGCGTGTCTGAATCGAGCTGGTCTAGGTTTTGACGATCCGTAGCCAATCTGGCCTTCAACCCGTCTAATTGAGAATTCATGTCTGCCAACCGTTTGCTGATCGCACTTTTTTCGTTGCCTCTAAAGAATGCTGTGGGACTAGCCACGACTCTCTTTAATTGGACACCGAGATCATAAATTGTTGACTCCAGGTCTCTGACCATTTTTTCTGCGCTGGAGATATTCTCTCCAAGTCGCCTGCGACCTTCGATACCACCTAAGTCACGTATTCGCTTCTCGGCCATTGTTATATTGTCGAGCGTCGTCTGATGCGAGGCGAGATCCTCTTTGAGCCGTTGCAAAGTAGGGCTTAGCTGACCAATCTCTGTCTCGACCAGAGCTAAGGCCTGGGCGGCGGCCTCTTGTTTGCGTTGCTGAAAATTGAATCTCGTCTGCTCGATATACCCCTGAGTTACCTCATGCTGGCTGGGCATAAGAGTGCCATAAGTATCAAAGCCGTAATTGGATTGACGAGCCGATAGTTGGTATTCGATTCCGCTTCGCAGTGACTGAGGAGAGCGATCCGGTCGAGTCAGTCCTTCGTAACCGACGCTAAGGGCCAATAGATCATTCAGCGAACCGACATGTCGTCGAATGATCTCCAATACAGTCCGATGTTCAACTAGCCGAGATCTAGTTTCATCACTAGCAAATCTGTCACGGATCGCGTTTTGACTTTCGGGTGTAGTTGAAACATTTGGAAACTCACTAAGGTATTGAGCAACAGCACGCGTTAGCTCTACTTGTTTTCTTAAGGCTTGCTCGTATGGCAGAAGCAATTGGAAGAGCTGCTCAAAGCGAAAACCATGCTCAGCAGTTTGAGCCAAGCAGTAGCCCTCGAGTTGTGGTAATAGATCGAGGGTGGCCTGTGGACTATCTGTTAGCACCCTCAAGTCTGTCTCTTGTCTTGTTTGCGTCATTGAAGAATTTTGATTGGCGATAAATTCAGCTCGAGATTTATCGATCTGTTCCAAGATATGCTCGAGAGCGTATCTTCGATCTTTTCGAGACTGAAACGCCTGATCTTGCAACTGATGTTGACATATTTCTTGAATGTATGTAGTTAAGTAACCCCGAGTTATGGCCGACTCTGCCGTCTGGATTAATTCATCGGATCCGTTGGCCATAGTTAACGATCGCTCAAGAGACAAGAAAGCATTAGCTAAATGCTCATATTTAGCCGTTTCGCTAGCTCGCTCTTGCTCTAGAGCTTGTTTTACTTCTGAATCATTTTCTAATGCTTGAAGATCGTTATTCAGCTCCAAAACTTGGGCGTTAACCAATCGATAGCGCTCTAATTCTGGCGATGGGGTTGGCTCACTGATATTTTGAAGAGCGGCATCCAGGTCATTGACTACTCTATTTAGCGCTATCAGTTCTTGGGTAGCGGCGTCAATAGCGCTTTGGGCTGTGTCAGAGATCGTACTTTCGCCATCTTCGGCCATACCTCGATCGATCTGGCCCCTCAACTGCTGCAGCTCTTGGTACTTCGTTTGACGCTCTGCGGTTCGGGCATTATGCTCATAGGTCATTATGCGACGGGATGCATGGTGTTCCTGGTGTTCTGAGAGACGATCTAAAACACCCTCCTTCTCAAGACGCGTCAGTTCAATCCGTAGCTGATCCAGTTGGTATGTCAGCTCCCAGTGACGATCGAGAGATCGCTCAATATCTCGTTCTGAATGCTCTCGAGTCTGTTGCTCGCCATGAAAGGCGATAAATTTTTCTGAGCTCATACATATCTCCCCACCCTTAAAAAAGTCACCATATTGTATAACTTAAGCTTAGCAAGGATAACGGCAAGATTAAACATAGCAACCAGTCAGTTCAAATCTTTAGTGCAACTTTTCCTTGAAATTTATCAGATATGATGCTAATATACGCCGAGTAGCTTGTTTCTACCGCAAGCTTTCAGGTTGAGCCAGGTAGCGAGGGAAATGTCGTGGAAAGTATCGTTTGGTGGTGGGCCGTCGTGGCCACCGTCGTCGCTTTACTGTCGGTTGGATTGCACATCCTTCGCAGTGCCGTCCCGCTCCCGATCTTCGACCGCGGCAACGCGGTTGTCTCGTTCAATGACGAGAAGGTGATGGAAGTTGTACTGAACGCGGCGAGGGCGGCTGGTGTTCATCCGGTCCTTGATCTCGGCACGGCTTGGCAGCCAACGAGATGCATGACGAACTCCAACGTCATCTTCAACCTCAAGCCCCCGGCGAACAACTCAGATGGGATGTATCGACATCAACTACTTCAAAATGTAACCGGGGGTTGGATCTTTGTCTCTAGAACAGGGGATCCAGCCAGCGACGCAAGTGCGCTTTCCAAAGCGCTCGAAGCTCAGCTAGGTAGCAGTGAGAGAATCTACTTGCTACTAAATCCCGACACCACGATGCCGGACAATTCCATGGCTTTCGTTTTGGTTCGGTCGGAAGATCGAGAGACGACAGAGCTGTTCGGCTTCAGAAAGCCAATGAACCAGCTACCAAAACCAAGGCTCTATCGCCAGGCCAAGACAAGGCCAAAGGGCTAATAGCCCGACGACTAATCGACCCGTTCCAAAGTGAGCGGGTCGATTTTTATGTTATGGTAAGGAATATGAGGGAACGTAAACCGATTCAACAAGCTCGACCCAGCGGTATCGAGTCAAGGGCTCAAGCAGAGGCAGAGAACGATCCAAGGATCGGATTGCCACATCGGCTAGATCAATCCAACTGGCGCCAACCGTTAGGCGACCTGGCCCATCCGCAAACCATTACCAGCGCTTGGTTTATCCGCGAACATCGCCTCAATAACGACTTAGATATTGCCGGTCCGGTTATCCCAGTAGAGCAAAAACAGACGGTCGAACTAACTCAACAGATACTCAACAATATCCTCAACCGGTTCAATTCCGCCTGGAATCTTGAGGGCCCGGCCAGATATCATGCCGCTGGCAGTTTTGAATCAATCGCTCGAGCCGAGAGAGTTTATCAGGCACTACAACCGGATCGTGCTTGGCTAGAGGCGTTAGAACAGTATTGGCCAGGACTGGGACAATTGATCGACGCCCTCTTTGTCAGCTACCAAGAGTTGGCGCGTGTTATAGAGGCCGATGCCAGCTTAGATCGGTTTAGAAGGGGATATAAAGAGCTGTCCAATCAACTCGCTAGGAGTCGGCAGTCCAATCTTGGACAGGGTGCCATTGAACGCCTATTCGAGGAGCAGGCCAAAGCCAAAGAGCTATACTCCAGTCGAGTCCACAACTTTGCCCGTTGGCAACAGGCGATTGGCTACTTTCTGACTCGTTTTGGTCAATATGCTGATGACGACACAGCCGAAGCTCAGACAGGCCGGGCTTTGATCGAGCGAATTATTCAAGACATCGGTGCCATCTATCAAGAACAGCTCGGCGAAAGTCATGAGCAAAAGCTCTCTTATGGTCTAATTGGACAGAACTACGGGGCTAATCTCTTGCTCGATCTCGGTTGTCAGGTTTATTTACCGCCAGCCGCCTGGGATGCCAGTCTCTCAACCGATTTAATCGCTACTCACCCTCAACAACCTGATCAGTATTGGCTAGTCCAGCTCAAAAGCGCTAAACAGGATATTAATCTGAGAGCCCAGATCGCTTATTCGCCGTATCAACAAAATTACGAGAGCTATAACGGCTACGATCGTTTGATTAAGGCAAAAACCAGCCCGAGCGTTGAGCCAAGTTTCGCTCGTGCCATGCAGAGGGCAGGGGCTGGTATCGGTCGAGAGGCGAAGATTGGCGGCCTTTGGCTGGTTTTTGGTGGTATCAAACCCGAAACAGACGGCTACCTGCGTTATCCGTTGGCCAAGTCGGGTCAGCCAGTTTTTGATCACATACAAGAAACGATGGTGGCACCCTCGCTAAAATAACTTGAACTCTATCTACATTTGAGGCATAATCCAACTAACGCGAACTGGAAAGCCGCGTTTTAGCTTTTAGAACAGAGAAAAGCTAAGCCCTCCGCTCTCTGAACCATGGGACAATCGCGAGTTCAGTGTGTCGTAGTCAAGCAATGGCAAGCCTACCTAATGGCCGCCAAAGTCGTCGAGATAGAGCAAATAAAACCAAAACCGGTTCTACATCTCTACGACCCGCAGGCTGAGACAACCGTATGCCGTCGGACGCACACGGGAGCCAAGCCAGTGTGTTGTCTCGTCACCGAATGCGCCGAGCCGTGCCTGCTAGAGACGCTCAAACAATGCCAAACTTGTTGCGACATCGCCGCCAGAGAAAGATGCGCTCGAAGACGAACACCTCAACAAAGGGAAAGTTTCGGTGAGGCGGTGGCTTACTTCAACGGAGTGGCCCACAATACGACAATGATAGGCGATACTGCGATCGCCATCAGACGCTTCAGACCAGCGCCCTAACCCAAGGTCCCCAGCCAGCTCATATCGAGCTCTCGGCTGGGGATTT
Source organism: uncultured Candidatus Saccharibacteria bacterium (assembly GCA_964592905.1). Classification (GTDB taxonomy): domain Bacteria; phylum Patescibacteriota; class UBA1384; order CAYGGE01; family CAYGGE01; genus CAZQGJ01. Next base: position 22,246 of record CAZQGJ010000006.1, read on the forward strand.
TTTTGTCTTTTTAGCTGATGTCTCGAGGGGCGAGGTATTAGCCTTGAGCTTCGAGGCAAACTGGTCATGAACCGATTTCAGCTGATTATCGGTCACATGAGTATAGATCTGGGTCGTCGTAATTGAGGCATGGCCGAGTAACTGTTGAACCGAGCGAATATCCGCTCCGTTAGAGAGTAAATCGGTGGCAAAGGAGTGTCGAAGGGTATGCGGATGCACCTCTTGGGTAATGCCGGCCAGGTTGGCATAACGCCTGACGAGACGCTGAACGCTCCTTGGGGTCAGCCGCTTAGTCGAAAGAGGGGAGTTAACTGTTTTTTTATCGTTGGCACTGGCACTGGCGGACTGGTTAGTCGGTGTCTCATCGAGCGTTTCAACGCCACCGACGGCATGTCGAATAAACAGAGCCGGATCACGGTCACGTCGATGCTCGAGATAGGTAGCTAAGGCCTGCCTGGCGTAATCGGCCAGAAAGACCAATCTAGCTTTGCCGCCTTTGCCGATAATCTGGAGCTCGGCCGTCTCGATATTGACCGCCTGACGGTTCAAACCTGTTAACTCAGCCACTCTTAAGCCGGTCGAAAATAGAAAGGCCAAGATGGCGCGATCCCGCCAACCAATCAGGCCGCTGGCTGGCACCGCCTGGATCAGCCGCTTTACCTCTTCTAAAGTCAAAAAGTTGATCTGCCGGTCTGGTGTGGCCGCCAGATCTATCTTCTCTGGAGCCAGAGAGGGGATATCTCGTTTGGAAAGATATTTAAGCCACGAACGGAGAGCAATTAAGTGGTAGTTTTGCGTCGCCTTGCCTAAAGGGGACTCGGTCGAATAGCGATTAAGAAATAGTCTATACTTGTGGATAACTTCTTGATCGATCTGGGCCGGGTCGGTGAGGGAGTGGCTCTTGGTAAACTCCAAAAAACGGTCGAGATAGTGCCGATAGTTTCGCACGGTCAACGCTGAGCGACCTTTTTCAATCTCGCAATACTCTAAAAAACGCCGGACCAACTCCCCCAAACCGTCTCCCCGCTTTTCTACTCTCTTTGAGCTGTTTGAGTTGGCTGTGTTTTGATCGGTTGAGCTAACTGAATCCATATTCACCCTTCCTTGTTTATAAATCTTCGTTATTAGGCATTTTTGAGGCGTTTGGCCGCCCAGTCCGCCAACGGCTTAATATAAATATTGTACGACACTAAGTCCCGGGAGGCAATTCCGACTCCCCTGTTTACCCTTGTCCGGCAATCTGATAAACTCAATAACGATGTCTACTCTGCTATCGCTTGACGCCACGCTTTCCTTTGCTATCTACCAAGCTACTGTCGATTCGCCAGTGGCCCGTTGGCTGACTCCCCTCTTGGGCGTCTATCTAGTCTATTTATTGCCCCTGATTTTAGTTTGGCTCTGGTTAATCGGCCACAAAAAGCCGGCCCTGCACGCCCTCTTGGTCGGTCTCGTCTCATGGCGCGGCATCGCTAAGCTTGTTGCCTATCTCCTCCCCCGCGCCAGGCCCAGCCAAAACTTAATTGGCGTCCAAGAGTTAGTTTTCCATCGGCCGGACGCTTCGTTCCCCTCTGATCATCTAACCTTTATGGTCAGCGTCGCCGTGGCGCTCTATCTAGCTCGCGAGACGCGTCCGGCCTGGCTCATCTTAGCTCTCGCGGCCCTAACGGCGATTAGTCGGGTAGCTCTCGGTGTCCACTATGTCGGCGATGTCTTAGTCGGGGCCCTCCTTGGCGCAGTCATGGCTCTGATCTTTGAACGCTTGCGACCCTGGCTCGACAAATGGCTCTATCAACCAATTACGCAAAGCTTAAGGCGGTGGGGATTATGACTGAACTAATCATCCAGTACGGCTACCTCGGACTATTCTTAACAATCTTTGCCGAATCAGGCATCGCCTTGGGCTTCTTTTTACCCGGTGACTCACTCTTGCTCGCCGCCGGCGTGGCAGCTAGTCGGGGCCTCCTCGAGCTCCCCTCTCTAATCCTGGTCTGCTTTATTGGCGCTGTCGCCGGCGATCAGTTTGGTTATTGGTTTGGGCACCGACTCGGTAAGAAGTTTCTCAACCAAGGCGATGGCCTACTGTTTCGGGCCGAACATGTTGAAAAAACTCGGGCTTTCTATCAAAAATACGGCAATATAACCGTCGCCATCGCCCGTTTCATTCCAATCGTGCGAACCTTTGCCCCCATCGTGGCTGGCGCCGTCAATATGAATCGGCAACAGTTCATTACCTATAATCTCATCGGCGGCGCTCTCTGGTCAGTCAGCCTGTCGCTGGTCGGTTATTGGCTCGGCGATCTCTTTCCTGGCCTCGGCCATTATCTCGATATCTTTATCATCTTAGTCGTCGTCAGCTCGCTTGGCTCCGGTTTTTGGCATGTCTATCGAGACCGTCAGCACCAGCGACGCCAATCCGGCTCTAACGCTCCTCAAACAAAATAATCGAAAGGCAGTTATGAAAATCGACTTTCAAACCGAAACCTTGGCCAACGGTCTGCGTGTTTTTTACCTCCCCAAACAAGAGACCAACGCTGTCACCGTCATGTTCGCTTTCAAGGTTGGCTCACGCTACGAAACCGCCAAACAGAACGGCCTCTCTCACTTCTTAGAACATATGTTTTTTAAGGGCACCGAGAAGCGACCCAACAGCCAGGCGATTAGTCAGGTCCTCGACACGCTCGGCGCCGAATTCAACGCCTTTACTAGCGAAGAGGTCACCGCTTATTACGTCTCGACCGACAAGGCCAACTTTAATATTGCCTTCGACGTCTTAACCGATATGCTTTACCACTCCAAGTTCGAGGCCGAGGAGATCGCCAAGGAAAAAGGCGTTATCTCTGAAGAGATCAAGATGTACGCCGATAATCCGATGAGTCATATTTACGAGATCAGCAAGCTCTTGGCCTATGGCGACACGCCGCTCGGTCGCGATATTGCCGGCACTCATGCCTCGGTCAACGCCTTTGAGCGGCAGGATTTTATCGATTACCTCGAGAAGTTCTATACGCCGGCCAACACGGTTGTCATTATTGCCGGTAACGGTCAAGTTCAAGATTGGCAACAGGCCGTTGCCCCACTCTCTGAGCTACCGGCGGGGGCGACTAGCCAGTTCGAGGCCCAAACCAAACTAACCGACGAGCTCTTGCGCCATAGCCCCAAGCCGATCGACCAAGTCCATCTTGATCTCATCGTGCCGGGTCTCAAGCGCACCGACGCAGCCATGCCGACGCTGACCATCTTGTCGAATATCTTAGGCGGTACGATGAGTAGTCGCCTCTTTGTCGAGGTCCGTGAAAAGGCCGGTCTGGCCTATTATGTTCGCAGTCAGATTGAGGATACTCACGATATTGGCATTCTCTCTTTAGCCGCCGGCGTTGATCCGCAAAAACTGCCACAGGCCGTTCTAACTATCGGCAAAGAGCTAGACAAGCTAATGTCCGATCCAGTTGCCGCTGAAGAGCTCTCACGAGCTAAGCAAAATATTCGCGGCAAGATGAGCCTCCGGCTCGAATCGAGCTATGCCCTGGCGAACTACATTGCCAGCGAAGCGATCACTCACGACCAGATCGAGCAGCCCGATCAATGGCTAGCTAAGCTCGAGGCCGTCACCACTCCCGAGGCGCACGCCCTAGCCAAAAAGCTTTTGGCGCGCGGTCAACGCAAGCTGGCCATGGTCGGCCCTGTCGAACCGGCTACCCTCGAACGCTTGCAACAAAGCCTGAATTAAGGTAATAACAGATTAACTAATCAACCATCTATCAAACAATATAAAGGAATCTATGAGCATGGAACGCACTCTCGTCATCATCAAGCCTGACGCCATTAATCGCAATCTGGTTGGCCAGATCATCGAGCGCTTTGAACGCAAAGGGCTTAA
>CAZQGJ010000007.1:0-22281 GCA_964592905.1 uncultured Candidatus Saccharibacteria bacterium
CCGTTGACGATTATATCTTGTGAATCGATCAGGTTGCCATTAAGTTTGACCTGACTACCGATGATGGTCGGGCTATCTGGTTGTCGGGAGTGTCGTTCCATCGTTATCCCTTCTTAGCGTTGATGAATTGAGTATTTTTAAGCTAACAGATAGACTTGAAATTGCAAAGTGTGACTCAGGCGATCTGGGTGTGGAAATCGCTACCAGAGAGACTGCAGCTGATTACATGCCAGCTGGCTACTTGCCAAAAACGATTATTTCTGGTACAGTTTGGCTTGACGCGGGGTAGAGCAGTCCGGTAGCTCGTCAGGCTCATAACCTGAAGGTCGTAGGTTCAAATCCTACCCCCGCAACCAAATTTCTCATCACGAAAATAATATTAAGAACATCTCGTCAGGGCCACCTCGGCCTTTTTTTATTGGTTCTTTAATCCTAATCAACCGTTGCGTTTGGTCTGGGTTTAGCTTGCCAATTAGTCTGTTTTCTGGTACAACTAGACCGTTATGGCTGCGTAGCTCAGCGGTAGAGCAAAGGACTCATAAACCTTAGGTCACAGGTTCAAATCCTGTCGCAGCCACCAGTTTTGCTAACAAAGGAGTCAAGCCGTGCTCGGTAATTCTCGACAACGACTATTTGGTTCAATCATTTTAACTCTAATCGCTTTGGTAATCTTTTATACTTTGGCGGGCCAGGCTCAAAGTAAACCTAAACAGGTTGAATTAAGCGTCTTAACCCAAGCCATTAAGGCCAACGAGGTCGAAAAATTAATCGTTGACGGTAATACTCTTGAGGCCGTTAAGAAAAATGGCGACAAACTCAAGACTTTCAAAGAAAACGCCGCTAATCTAACCGATTACGGCATCAGCCCTGATACGCTACCGATCGAGATCAAGAATCCTAACCGTTTTGACGGTTGGTCGTCGGTGCTTTCGACGGTGGTACCGCTCGTCTTCTTCGGTGGCTTTTTATGGTTTATGATTCGCGGTGCTCAAGGTGCCAACAACCGAGCCATGAGCTTTGGTAAGTCAGGCGCTAAGCAATACATTCCCGGTAAGAACCGAACTACCTTTGCCGATGTGGCCGGACTTTACGAGGCGAAACAAGAATTAGCCGAAATCGTCGAGTTTTTGAAGAACGGCGAGAAATTTAAACTACTCGGGGCCGAGATTCCTCGCGGCGTACTTTTGATTGGGCCGGCTGGCGTCGGTAAGACTCTCTTGGCTCGAGCCGTAGCTGGCGAGGCCGAGGTGCCATTCTTTTCTATCTCAGCGTCAGAGTTTGTCGAGATGTTCGTCGGAGTCGGCGCCTCGAGAGTCCGCGAGCTCTTTGCTACGGTCAAAAAACAGGCACCGGCAGTTTTGTTCATCGATGAGCTCGATGCTGTTGGCCGTCAACGCGGCTCCGGCATGGGTGGCTCGCACGATGAGCGAGAACAGACCCTCAACCAAATCCTGGTCGAGATGGATGGCTTCGAAACCAATCAAGGCGTCATCGTGCTCGCCGCGACCAACCGGCCTGACGTGCTTGACCCAGCCTTATTGCGGCCTGGTCGCTTTGATCGCAAGGTCTATTTAGATAACCCTGACCGCGCCGAACGACTGGCTATCCTCAAAATCCATGCTCAGAACAAACCGGTCGAGGACTCTGTCGATCTTGACAAGGTGGCCGCCGGCACAATCGGGATGAGCGGTGCTGAGTTACGCAACGTCATGAATGAAGCAGCTATCTTAGCGGCTCGTGATAATCGCAAAACTATCAATGGCCACTATCTTAATCTGGCCATCGAAAAGGTGATGATCGGCCCCGAGCGTCGCAATCGCTTAATGTCTGATAAAGAAAAGCGCCTAACGGCCGTTCACGAGGCGGGTCACGCCTTGCTTGGCCATATTCTGCCCAATACCGAACGCATCCACAAGGTGACTATCGTCTCGCGTGGCCGCGCCGGAGGCTATACTTGGTCCTTGCCCGAAGAGGAGCGACATTACTACTCACGCCAGGCCTTCACCGATGAGCTTATCTCATTATTGGGTGGGCGGACCGCTGAACAGGTTGTCTTTGGCGAGATTACCACCGGTGCCGAGAGCGACCTCAATCGCGCCACTCGTATTGCCTTAAATATGGTCAAAGAGTACGGCATGAGTGAAAAAGTTGGGCCGATTACTCTGAGTGCCGAGGTAGGAGAAGATTATCTGGGCCGACGGATGCGTCAGGGCCGAGAGATCTCAGAAAAGTTAGCCGAGACCGTCGATAGCGAAGTTAAAACGATCGTTGAGATCGCTAGCCGCGAGGCCGAGCGACTGCTCAAACAGCACCGCTCCGTTCTCGAGGCGATCAGTGCCAAATTATTAGAAGTCGAGACTCTTGATGGTCCCGAGTTCGAAGCCTTAGTCAATCCGCTACTCGGCATCGAGTCGGTGGCCGAGGTTAAGACAGAGGCGGCTTTGGCCGGCCAAACACCGTCGGTCATCGCGCCGACCGTACCTCCTGTGACGCCGCCAGTCACGCCAGCGGCTGTTTAACTGCTATACTGAAAGAGATAATCAAGGAGGGGATCGACAGTGTTTCAGTGGTTGAAGCCCAAGGCTAACTCGGTAGTGGTTCCCGAGGCGAGTTCCAGAGGCGGCCAACGGCTACCGGTGGATCAGTTTATGTTGGCTTTAATCCTCGCCGCTTCAAAACAAACTGAACTCCGCACTGCCAGTCAAGATATTCTGACACAGCTAACCGGTTGGAGCGGCTATACCCGCGCTTTTATCTTACAGCTCGATAATCAACAGTCTAAACCGCTAGTGGCGCTAGGCTTTAACGGCAGTCTCTTCGAAGATGTCCACGAGAATCTAGTCAGTCGTGGCCTAATCCACCCCTTATTTCAGCTCAGTCAACCGGCTATTTACCTAGAGTCGGACGCTGGCTTTGGTCGAGCTTTGACCACTACTCTGTCTGCCACGGCCATCTTGATTCAACCGATTCAAGCGGCCAACCTGAATTTAATAGTCGGGCTCTGCCAACTACCAGAACAGCCAGGTTTTGATACCCAGTTGCGTCAGGCCTTGACCAGTCTGAGTGCATATTTTGCCCAGTTTTTTGGTCAGATGATCCGTCTTGATTCTCTGGTGGTGCAGAACGAAAACCTCAAACAAGCTGACGAGGCAAAAACTCTCTTTCTTTCCATCGCTAGTCATCAGCTAAAGACGCCGCTCTCGGCCTTTAACTTTGCTAGTAATCTCCTCAAAAATCCTAACTACGGCCAACTTAATTCTAAACAGCTCGAACTGGTGGGCGAGATAGAGCGCAATACTCGGCGTTTGAATAACCTGGTCAGTAGCTTGCTCTCGATCTCGCGACTTGAACAGGGACGATTACAGCCTAAGCCGGCCAAAATTAATCTCTTAGCCTTGCTCAACCAAATTCTTAACGAACAGTATCCCAAGATCCAAGCTCAAAGCTTACAGGTTGAGTTCGAGGTCCCGCCGATTATTGAATTAGTGGCCGATCCAATGTTGCTCCACGAGGCTTTAACTAATTTAGTCACCAACGCCATTAAGTATAATCGGCCCCGCGGTCGAATTAGCTTATTGGCCAGCAATAACGGACACCAGGTGACGATTGAGGTCCGCGATACAGGGATCGGTATTAGCCAAGCCGAGATTGCCAAGCTCTTTAGTCAGTTCTATCGAACCGAGTCAGCTCAAAAGATAGACCCTGATGGTGTCGGCCTGGGGCTCTATACCGCCCAACAGTTTGTGAGGGTAATGGGCGGCGAGCTGATGGTTAACAGCTTGCCAAATAAGGGCAGCACCTTTACCATAATCTTACCGGAGGTTGCAACGTGAGTGTCACACCGAATCGAACTATTTTAATCGCTGAGGACGAGCCATTTCTGAATCGCTCACTTTGTGAGGTCTTCACTCTAGCTGGTTTTCAGGCGATTGCCGCGACCGACGGAGAGCAGGCGTTGAACTTAGCCCTGGCTCAAAAACCGGATGTGATTATTCTTGATATTCTGATGCCAAAATTAGATGGAGTGGCCGTACTGCAGCGCTTGCGCCAGGACATCTGGGGTAAGTCGGCCCTGATCGTCATCTTGACTAATCTGACCGCTGATACTAATCTGTTACAAGCGCTGGCGGCTAATCCGCCGAGCTACTTCTTTTACAAGAACGATATGAACCCAGAGCAGGCAGTTAATAAGGTCAGCGAGATCTTGGCTCAATCCGAGCAGCTCAAAGCCGGCCTCGTCTAACTAGGTTTAGCCGCCTCTACAAAGGAAAAGATGCCCGAAAAGATCAAAGTCGATATTACCTACGCCGCCATCTTCAGGGTGATTGTGGTTATTCTTGGTCTCTGGTTTCTCTATCTAGTGCGCGATATCGTTTTACTCTTTTTCTTGACGATTATTATCGTTATGACCTTGGCGCCGGTAGTCAATAATTGGCAAAAATATCTGCCACGTTCATTGGCTGTTGCCTTGATCTTTGCTCTTATTATCGCGGCTATTGGGCTGATTCTGGGCGTAGTTATCCCACCGCTCACCAGTCAGCTGACCGATCTCGCCGTTAGCTTACCAGAGTATGCTGTCTTAGCTCAATCAAAGCTACAGAACTATAACTTAGCCAGTTTACAGAGCTTTGAGTTCGCGCAAGAGGCCATCAGTAGTCTTTCCGGCCAGTTTAGTCGCCTCGGTAGCGGTGTGGTTAGTACCACGCTTGGTGTCTTTACCGGTATCTTTACGGCTTTAACCGTTTTAGTCCTCTCGGCCTATCTCTTATTCGAAGAAGAGGGCTTACGTAAGTTTTGGTTTGCTTTGTTACCGATCGATCGCAAAGAGCCGACCATTAAACTTTTTGACAAGGTTGGTTTGCGGTTGGGCGCTTGGCTCCGTGGTCAGCTGCTCTTGATGGTGGTCATCGGTATTACAGGTTACTTCTTAGCCTTGGGCTTAAATTTACCCTATGCCTTGGCTTTAGGTTTATGGACTGGCTTGACCGAGATATTGCCGTTTGTCGGCCCGATTCTTGGCGGTGTACCGATCGTTTTATTGGCCTTGCTTGATTCGCCAATCAAGGGCCTGATCGCCTTAATTGCCCTGATCATTATTCAACAGTTAGAGTCGAATCTTATTGTCCCTCGTGTCATGCAAAAAGCCGTTGGCCTTTCACCGGTTGTTGTTATCTTGGCTCTGATGATTGGCGGCAAGCTTTATGGCATTATCGGCACAATCTTAGCGGTTCCCTTAGCGGCCACCCTCTCGGTCTTGGTCAGCGAGTGGCCAAAGTGGCGACAACAACGTCGTTTAAACTCTTAGCCTTCGTCTATTTCGATAGTCACACAGCAAAAAGCCCAGTTCGTGCCTGGGCTTTTTCTGCTTCAACTCGTTGCTAGTAAGGATCGGTTAGATGGCGTGATGAGTGGCCAAGAACTCTTCGGAACGTTCAACGACGCGCTTCATGACCTTGAAGGCCTCGACAGGATACTTACCGATGGCAGTCTCATCCGAGAGCCAGACAGCGCTGGTTCCGTCAAGGACAGCGTTAGCGATATCTGATACTTCGGCCCGAGTAGGAATGGGGTTCTCGATCATGCTGGTCAAGAACTGAGTAGCAGTAATAGTCGGCTTGTGAGCATAGCGTGATTTGGTGATGATCTCTTTTTGAATAAACGGCACATCTTCGATTGGAACTTCAGCACCGAGGTCGCCACGAGCGATCATGACCAAATCCGAGGCTTTGATGATCTCGTCGATATGCTTAACGGCTGAAAGACGTTCGACTTTAGCCACAATCTGTTGTTTGTCGGTAATGAGCTTGCGCAGCTCTTCGATATCGGCTGCGTTTTGAACAAACGACAGGCCAATGAAATCATAGCCCTGTTCGATGCCAAAGGCCAAGTCAGCCTTGTCTTTATCGGTTAGGACAGAGCTCGAGAGGGTTGAGTCAGGAACGTTGATCGCTTTGTTATTCTGTAAAACGCCACCGTTGACACAAGTCGCTACGATACTCTTGTCGGTGACTTCGTCGATCTTGAGAGTCATTAAGCCATTGGTTAAGAGTAGTCGCTCGCCGGGCTTAACGTCACCGATGAGGTCGACGCCAGTCATGGTGATCTGAGTATCATCGGTTTGCTCGCCATCGCGAACAAAGGTGTACTGTTGACCAACTACAATTGGACGGCCACCATCTGGCTGTTTGCCAACGCGGATGCGGGGACCCGAGAGATCTTGTAAAAATCGAATATGGACATTATGCTTGGCGCCAATCTCACGGATTAACTTTGTCCACTCGGCATACTCGGCGTGATTACCGTGGCCAAAGTTAAAACGAATCGTATCTAGACCGGCTTCAATTAAGGCCTCGATAGTTTCGGGGGATTTACTGGCTGGGCCGATGTTAGCGATGATTTTGGTTTTCATAGTGGTTCCTTTTTTGACAAATCAAGAAATAACTCTCGATGAATTGTTTTGACTATACCTGCTATTCTTGGTTGATGTCAATCTTTACAGGAGAGAGGAGAAGCGCTAGAATAGAGACAATAAATTTGATATTCCGCTGTAGCTCAACGGTAGAGCGGGTGGCTGTTAACCACTAGGTTGCTGGTTCGAATCCAGCCGGCGGAGCCAATAAAAAATAGTCATCGTAAGATGGCTGTTTTTTATTGATTTTGATCGAAAAATGAGAACCGTAGTCGCGGAACGAGGTAAGAAAGAGTATAGTCGAAGAAAAGGGGGTAATTATGCCAGAATCTGAGTCGAGTTATCTGCCAGCCGAAGCAACTCCTGTCGAAAATGAGCAGACTAGCGAGAAAGAAAAGCATCGTTACGAGGAGCTTAAAAATGAGTATCAAAAGCTCTACGATTATGCGAAAGATCAGTCCTTTACTGTAGTTTATCGGGCTGAGGGAAGTCAGGAAGTTAACAGCGATTCTGTCCATGGGGCAAATATGAGTGGCTCTCGTCAGCTTATCGGATCATGGTATACCGAGAATTATTATCTAGCGGCAAATGATCATAAAGATGCAGCCGTATTTTATACCGATGGATCAGCTGACGTTTATGCACTAATAATTCCTAGCGAGATGCTCGAAATAAGGGATTTTATCGCTAAAGGTAAGCAAGAAATCAATGTCATGAGTCATGAATTGCGCGAAGGTAGAGTCAAGATAGCTAATGAAAGCGACTCACCAGTTCCTACCCTCGACAATTATCTGAGACAGTTTGCTTTTGTTCGAGAATATTACGAACTATGCAAAAAGCTCAAGTTAGAACCATAACCCGAACCTTTTTAGTTAAAAAAGAACCGGATATTACCAAACTGGCAATATCCGGGCTGCAGTCATGTCCGAGCGGATCTCGCTATCGACGCTGGCTGCGATACACCAGCCAGTCTGTTTGCATGACATGACTACCAACGCCAGTCACGATCGCCACGCAATTATCAAACGAGCCCTGCAATTCCCAGTTGCATCGGTGGCAGTGTTCGCAATAGTTGACTCTTTTCTGATTGGGATGTCTGAAGATCTGGCTTGCGATCCAAGCCTCGGAAGAGCGCAGCGACTCTAGTGTGGGGTAGTACGCCGGTTCAGACAAGAGCTGGCCGCTCCTTTCATCCCAGGCCGCAAGTAGCTTCTCAGTACTCTTCGCTGTGATTTCACGGACAAGTGAGCCCTCAACTATCTGCTGAACTTCCACGAGTAGGATGCGCCATCCCAGTCTCGGCGCGATGTAATTTGCGACAAGAGGCGGCATATACGGATCGAACCAACGAGGACCACTGTCTTTGCGCTTCGCGCCCACTGGACTATAACAACTCACATCGCTTCGATTGGTAGATCCCTGAAAGAGGCCTCGATCGAGTTTCGTGGTAAAAGCTTCGAGGGCACCATCTCCCTCCCAGGTAACATCGAGTCCTCTCAAAGCATTTCGCAGCCGGCCTGCTACTGTCTGGCCGGCAACGACACGAACGACCGCGTCAAGTTTCCCTCGCATACCAGGTCCCTCCTGTCAGGGAGTATAACATAAGTGTGAAGGATTTATTAATAGAGTTCTAACGTCGTCCACCAAGCGGAGCCAATGAACTGACACTTCTAACTTAATGGAAGTGTTTTTTCGTATTACGATGGAGTATAGTCGAGTAAAGGAGAAAATTATGGCGGAGAATCTAGGGCCTAGCGTAGAAGAGATAGGTGTAAAGAGTGATCTTGAGCATGAACATAAGCAAAAACTAGAAACCGCACGACTGGAAGTTATTGGTGAAATTAATCCCTCCACCCTATCGAGGGAGGCGTTTGAGGAGAAGGCCTGGCTTTTTCATGCGACTCGCGGCCCACAATTTAGCGTCCGCTCTGACTATGACTACGAAAAGGATTTTGTCAACGACGCAACATTGGGTGGTGGCCTTTACACGACAACTGACCAAGACCTCGCAGAGAGATACGCCGAGATTCGTCCCGATGGAACAATGTGGAAACTCATGCCGTATCAGGCTCGGATGCTGAACTTGACCTCTGCACAAGCAATGGATAATCTCAGTGTTCCCACTGAACTTGCTCGTGAATGGTTTGAGTTTGCACAGCCAAAAGTATGGGAAATGGCATTAAATCAGCAGCTTGATTCTACGTTCAGGGACCGTTTTATAGCGGCAATGCCAAAACTAGCCGAGTTGAATAATAAAATAACATCACGACAACACATCGATCTTCGCGACGACATACTACTTACACCCCGAGCCACACAAGCATTTTCCGTTGTTGATAGCATCTGGAGATCTTTCTGTGCGACGAAGGGTTGGGATGGTGTTATCTTTGTAGAAGGTGGCGAGAGAGGAAAAACGCGCAAGAATGCCAAAAGTTATGTATTTTATAATCCTAATGTAATCGGAACCTTTGACGATTGGCAGCAACGTACGACGCAAGTTGAATTTTAGTTCTAAGTCGTCCACTATGCGGAGCCATTAACATGACCAGTTTCGATTGACTATCATCCCGACAGATCGGTCGACCCTTTTTAGTTGCCTTAAGTAAGGGTATAGTTAGGTAAAGGAGTATACGATGTCTGAAAGGCGACGATTAAGCAGAGACTATTTTTCTACCCCTATATCAACTACACCATCTGAGCTACCAATGTCTCCGGCAGAGCCTAGCCGTCCAATTGAAGTTAAAGCTGATGCAGGTGATTTTGAACGTAATCTGACCCTACTCAGTCAACTATTAGGTACTCTTCAAGCAGATGCCGCTCAGCTCCAGCGACTCATTGAACGCGACCCCAGTCTTGGGCAAGCGGTGCAGGATTTAGTCACTCGTCTACAACAAGAGCCAATCCTAGCCATCAAGCCAACGATAGCAACGGACGAAAATCAGACGTCCACATCGTCTGAACTTATATCGGAAAAGGCAGCAACGGTATTGCTGCCAGTAGAAGTGGAAACGTCGGACCTTGGGACTGTATTTGAAAAGCTGGAGACAGCGCTTGGCGAACTGCTAGTGAGTAACATATCAAATGGGGATAAATATTTAGTTAAGATGATAACCGAACACGCTAGCAAGTTACGCACCACCTGGGAGAATTTTTCTGGGCTTGATCCCGAAAGACTTGTTGATGACGACGATCTTTTTCGGTCAATACTCACCACTATCCCGATTAACCTATCGCTGCTTGCTGTGAGTCCTGAAAACATCGATAAAGTTCTAGGTTGCATTGCTCATTTAGCAATAATCCAGCGGAGTATTATCTTTCGATTAGCTCATGAAAAAGATACTCATATCCTACCTGTCGTTCCTTTTGATGGTCACTATGACTCAAGTCAACATGAACTGGTTCGATATTTTCCAGCTGGGCAAGATTATGTTCACGGAAAGATTCGAAGCGTGGAAATGCCAGGGATGAGAATCGGTCAAGTTGTTCGAAAGAAAGCTCAAATCGGAGCAATGCAATGGAAGGATCAACAAGTTCAAGACTCAATCACCGCTAATATCCCATTAGTAGAGTCAATTGAAACGGATTCAGTGGCTTTTGATCCCCAATTTGTCTCAGAACTCGAACGATACGCTACCTTAACGGGCGAACAGCTACAACGGTCTCTGCAGGATGAGTTAAGTAAGGCCGAATCGCTCGACAGACAATACATCAGCCTTATGGATTCTTTAGGTCGCATCGGCAAACTTCTTCTTGATCTTCTTCAGCAAAGAATTCCCAATCTCAATCCAAACGACGTAGGAGAGATTCGTACCATTCAAATGAGAATCAGTTGGCCAGTCAATCCACCAAGTCAACTCTTACCGATTTCAATCTATCAAGACGCTTGGAGACTTTACTACTTGACTGAGAAAATTCGTGTTGAGGTAACAAAGAGTCTTGAGCAACATCACCAGATTACAGTTATTATCCCAACGAAGAGCGATGCGTATGATTCAAAGACTCAGGAGATATCTAGTGTTGTTCCTACCACTATTCGAGAACAACACAATACAGTTGCCGCTGTTCAAATGTCAGGCATGAAAGTTGGTCATAAAGTCGTCGAGAGAGCTAGAGTAGTTGTATACGGGTTTAGCGGTTAATTGGCGACAGGGGCGGCTCTAACTTAGCTAGATGGTCATAATGTAATAAAAATCGGATGTGGGTTAGGCGCTATTTTAGTTCTAACGTCGTCTACCAAGCGGAGCGATTGTGTACGGAGGGTGGTTAAAGCCGTGCTTTTTGGAATAATCTAAACAGCATAGGTATAGTATGTGATTAATCAACAGATACGGGGGCTAAGGTTTAAGCTGATGCCAAATCTGTCTAAAGTTGTAATACTCTATTTCAGCTAAAGCCTTTGATTCAAGGACAATTAGATTTGTTGCGTTCTCATTAATAGTTAGATACGAAACAGAATCTTTCCAAAGCCATTTCTCCGCATTGGTATGCCACCAGCTGTCGGTAAAGCGATATTCAGCATACGGCTGTTCTTCTTTAAGCTTCTCCGCTTGAGCTCGCGATTCAGGCGTGTTCGGAGCTAGAATGTAGTCCTTTATTTTGTTCTTTTTCTTAAATGCTAAGAATTCCTCAAGAAAATCAGGATCTGCGCTGAGCCAAGTTTTGTTAGTAGCCCAAATAAAGAGCTGATCCCCTTCTTTCGCCTCGTTCATAAAGCGCCGATACCATTCACGCATACTGATTGGATTCTCATATACTGATAGAATAGGTACAGAAGAGTTAGCGGCCTCGCGAGTTTTGAGAATTGGAACGGCTTCCTTTACCTGATCAGCAATATTTTTTACTCGATCGTTAAGGACCTCAGGACCAATAGCTTGAAATAAGCGCTTGCTACTGTGAGCGGTTTCTTTCATTAGCCCTTGCTCAATGAGCTGCGGCAGCAGAGTATAAATCATCTGTCTTGTGACCCCTACTTTTTGAGCTAATTGAATAGCTGTACTTGGACCAAGTTGAAGACTGATGAGGTAGAGATCTGCCTCGTTTTTGTTTAATCCTAACAATGTCAGTAGTTTGGTGTATTTCATAATGACAAATATTTATTTTACATGATTTAATCTGATTGCTTAGTATTTTATAGACCTATCTGGAAATGTCAAGTATCTTACTAAAATAAAACTGTTGACATTGCCTCTCGTAAGGCTTATAATTGGCCGGTCACTATGATGTGATGCCGTACCTTAAAGGATAAACCAAATGTCGTCTCTTATCCAGCCAAGCTTGGCCCATCTTGTCGTCTCAGGCGATGGAGCCTTTTACACCCTTCAGGGCGAAGGGGCAACGCTTGGGATGCCCGCTGTCTTTCTCCGGCTTCACCACTGCAATCTCGATTGCAACTGGTGCGATGCCGCTTATACCTGGAATCGTCAGCTTCCTGCGTTCGTTACCGAGCGACAGAAGTGGACGGTTGAAACGACGGCCAAACGAGTCCAGTCACTTGGAGCTAACCACTGCAAACGACTGGTCATTACTGGCGGCGAGCCATTGCTTCAGCAGCGGTCCATCATTCAGCTCCTCCGGTACTTGCCGGACTGGAACATTGAGTTCGAAACCAATGGGACGATTAAACCGGTTGAGCAGCTTTGTTACTGTCAGTTTAACTGCTCACCGAAGCTGGCCAACTCGGGCATCGAACTGGCTCGGCGCTTCAAACCTGAAGTGTTGGCGGTGATTAATCAGCTACCGAAGAGCTGGTTCAAATTCGTCGTTACCGGACCGGATGACATTTTGGAAATGGAAGAGACCTATCGGCCGTACATCGACGCTAAGAAGATTATCCTTTCACCAGAAGGGACTGACGTCGCAACGATCCACGCTGTACAGCGCTCGGTCGTTGAGCTTGCCCTGAGTCGAGGCTACCGACTCACTCCCCGCCTTCACATCGAGTTGTGGGGCAATGAAAGGAGGAAGTAGCGGAACAGCAGTTGCTGTTCCGCCTCCCCTTCAAGCGCTGATAGATTAAGCGTTTGAACAAGGAGAAAAATGCTAAAAACCTCAGTAACGAAATTATTTACGTTCGAAGCGGCTCATCAATTGCCTGATCATAACGGTAAGTGTGCTAGGCTTCATGGTCACTCGTACAAGTTAGAAGTTACAGTTTCTGGTCCGTTACAAAATATTGGTAGTTCGGATGGCATGGTCATTGATTTTGCCGATCTGTCTAAAATAGTCAATGAGCAGATTATCGATCAGTGGGATCATCGATTTCTCAACGATATACTGCCATTTCGAACCACAGCTGAAAATTTAGCGGTCGAGACCTTTAAAAGACTCACTCAAGCGGATCTAACTGTTAATCGGATTAAATTATGGGAAACCAGTAAGGCCTACGTTGAAGTTACGAAATAAGGATTACTATGAATCAATTTAATGAACAAAAAATAACTGAAGGTATTAAATTACTTATCGAAGGTCTTGGTGAAGATTTAACTCGACCTGGTCTTATCGATACGCCAGAACGTGTTGCTCGAGCTTGGAAGGAATGGTGCAGGGGCTATACACCATTTAATCTACCTCTGACAACCTTTCCATCCGATTACGTAGGCATGATTGTTCGAAAAGACATCCCATTTCAAAGTTTTTGTGAGCATCATTTAGCGATATACCAAGGGACCATTGATTTAGCCTATGTCCCTGACGGTAAGGTTTTAGGCTTGTCAAAGATTATTCGTTTTTGTCAGCATTACAGTGCCCGCCTTTCTATTCAGGAAGATTTAACTGATGATATCCTGAATCGCTTTAACCAAGCAGTTCAGCCAAAAGGTGTAGCAATCAAGATGAGCGCTTGTCATTCCTGCGAAGGCTCTCGTGGTGTAAAGGTTCCTGACGTGCCAACGGTGACCTTTGCGACTTCCGGAGTTTTTCAGGAGCGGCCGGAGCTAGTGGGACAATTTCACTCGCTTATTCGCTAAGTACCTTACGACACTCTGCAAGGAGAGGAAAATGACTGACGCTGGGTACGATCCGATTGCTGAACAATACATCCGGACCAACATGAAACCGGATAAACGCTTCTCAATTGCTCCGACCATCCTCAAAATGGTTGGCATCGTCCGAAACAAAACGATTCTCGATGCCGGTTGCGGTAACGGAATCTTTACTCGGACACTAGCCTGTGACGCTTGGGACGTATATGGCTGGGACGTTTCTGGCCAACAGTTGCGTATTGCCAAAGAGATGACGCCACTGACCTGGCCCAATGTCCACTACCAAGAGAAAAACATCTTTACCGATGAACTCCCTCGAGTGGATATTATCAACGCTCCGTTCGTCATCAACTATGCTCGGTCTGTCGAAGAGCTCGAGCAGTTGATGGTCCGCTGCTATGCCGCTCTTAAGTCGCGCGGCAAGCTAGTAGGAGTGGTAGACTTACCGTCTGGTCAGAACCTCGGTCGTTATGGAGCTAAGAAGCGACTGCTCGGACCGGCCGAAGACGGAACACCGATTGAGATCACGGTCTTCGACAGCGGAGGTGAGGAGATTTGTACCCTCCCATCACTAGCTCGCTATTACAAAAAGGAGACGCTTGAAGTAGCGGCCCGAAAAGCTGGCTTTAGCGTTTCTTGGCAACCGCCTCTCGTTCACCCAAAGGGAATCGAGATGTACGGCGCTGAGTTCTGGAAAGGTTATACCGACAACCCAGAGCTCGGCTATATGCTTGCTCGGAAGAGCAGACCGCCCGAATAGGGCGGTTTTCTTTTGCCTGAAAATTTGTAGCCATATCCTAACCATGTCAAACCCGTTAATGCCGGATATGAGACGATGTCGTTGAGCTCTTGATAATCTTGTTACGAAAGATCTAAGTAGTGTTAAAAAAAGGCCCGTGCCAAACGGTCGGTGCCTTTTCTCCAGTCGTATCCAGCTTGGAGGACTGGAGCCTTGCTGTATCACTTTTTGTAGAGACAGCTACTTTAGATGAGCTTCTACTTCGCTGAACTTCAGTCCATGGCGAGCGCAGTATGCCTTGATTTGTTCCTTGACACCTTCTGCCTCTTTCATAAGCCGATCGCTCAACCTGATGAATCTGTCAGTCCTTTCGATCCCGCCACCGGCATCTTTCCATACATCATTCGCCGACTGATGCAGTCGCTTGTACTCAGCGATCAGTTGCTGAAGCTCAGCGGGCAAGTCGCTCAGTTTCATCGTTCCCATCCTTCCTGATGTAGTCTCCTAGAGCTAATACTCTTATACGCTTATTCTGAACTTTTGCAAGCATCAACATGCGTGAGGCTACCTAGATATAGTAAAATAAGTGGACAGAGGAGTGTGTTATGAGTGAGACAAGATGGCAATAATTGAACGCTTGAAACTTCTTGGTTGGAAAAAGCTCTCTCTGATAACTGGAGGGGTATTAATTAGTCTGTTTGGCGTGGCCGCTGCGGCCCATATCAGTCAAAACGGCCTTACTCCCAAACGCAACTTCGTTACCTATTCAAGTCCAGTTCCAACTGCAACCCTTAGCTCTTCTCCCACACCCTCACCCTCGGCGAGCCAGACGCCAGCGCCGGTAATCTCGTCTAGCCCCAAGGCGACCCAGACTCGTAGCCCTAGCCCACAAGCCACCGTAACTTTAGCGGCATCGCCTTCGACTAGTCCAACCTCGACTCCCTCGCCCAGTCCTTCACCTAGTCCATCATCTTCTACAGTAGCCAATGGCTGTACCAATAATGCCAATCCATCCTTCAGTAATCAGCTGATTGACCCTAGTCTGGTGACGAACATCTTGCCGCCCCCGAATATTGCTAAGCCTAGCGAACACCTGAAAACGCATAGCTATGTTGATACTGCTGCCCCAGGTGTGCCGCTCTATGCACCGATTGATATGGAGTTAATTAGCGGAGCTCATTATGTCGGCGGACCGTACATGTTTGATTTCCGTATCAGCTGCGAAGTGACCTTGCGTTTAGCTCATGTCATCGATCCGATCGCCAAGCTCAAAGATGCCTTACCGGCCGAAGCGAAAAATAACTCATTGAGCGATGAGGTCAAGCCAGCGATCGCGGTCAAGGCCGGCGAACTAATCGCGTATAGTGGCGGCCCGCCTCATGTCCCTAATAGTGGACTCGACTTCGGACTCTACAACTCAACTCGGCCCAATAAGTATGTTGGCAGCCAGACGAGTCCTACCTATACAACTGCAATCTGTCCTTTCGATTATTTTTCAGAATCGTTGAAAGCAGCCTATAAAACAAAGTTTAATCTTAGTCGCAATGAGGCGGCGATGGTGGCTGACGGCGACTCGTTTTGTCAGTAGCTTTTTGGTTTGAGCGATAAGGAGTATAGTCGAGATAAGGAGCTATTATGGATGACTGTATTTTTTGTAAGATCATCGACCGCCAAGTCCCTGGCTTGATTATTGCTGAAACCGATCAGGCAATAGTTTTCGTCTCTCGCGAGAACCACCCATTGGTAGTTCCTAAGCAGCACATCAAAGATATTTATGAGTTAGATGAGGCAACCGGCAGTGCACTAATGACAGAGCTGATTAAGACGGCTAAGGCAGTCAAAAAAGGGTTAGGTTGCGACGGAGTTTATATTACTCAGGCCAACGAACCAGCCGGAGGACAAGAAGTTTTCCATCTTCATTTCCATGTCTATCCTCGCTGGAATGATGTAACAAGAAATCAGGTTGAGCTCAGAGACGACAGCGAGCGACAGATAACTATGGAGAAAGTTAAGGCTGAGTATGAATGAGTAAATATCTATGACAGAAGCATTTCAGTTAATATTTTTCTGTGGAATAATTATGAACCTATATATTCGCGATTCGTTTTTATAATAATATGAAATAAATGAAACAGGAGTATCAAGATGAGTACAGCTGGTGTCGCAGCAGCTGCCGCGGCCGCGGCTCAAAATAACGCGATTGCAGCTTTGGGTAGTATCGTTGCGGTTGAACCAGACGTATTTTTAAGTATTCTAGATAAGAATAAAGAAGCGATAGTCATTACCGCCTATGGTAATCTGTTTGAGCGAAAATATCGATACCTAACGAACTATAAAGGTCTTACATTTTTCTCTCATAATTCTGATGAGCTACAACTGCCAACGCATGTCGAAGTTTTCAGGGCAAAGAAAATCTGGATCCCAAGGTAGCGATGACTATCCAAAGTAAGGAGTGCTCTGGGATTCGGCTGCGCTATATTCCAAACTTTGAGCTATTTCAATCTGATTTTTCTAGATTAGTCAAAATCCGTAGCTATACAGTTAACCTGTCGAGCGATATAATCAAACCATGAGATTATTCCTTGAAGTCATCACCTTAACTGACGACCAAGCTATCTCTGTAGATGGTGCTAATTGGAAGCTTTGGCCGTAACATGAGTAAGGACTCCCCGTTTAAAGAGAGTAAAATACCTGTTCTTGATTCTGTCGTTGAGCTCGAAAAGTTTATTGTTCGTTTCCCTGATTTTAAGTTCTGCCTTTATCTAGCATTTAAAAACGAGGCTGATTGGGAGAAATCTACTAGCCGCGTCTATATGAATCAGACTCTTCCACGCTTTCTTTATATTCCGGTCAATATCGTTAAGGAGGATTACCGCTCGCTCAGTCAGCTATATGCTTATGTCAACGAAAAGCCCCAGATAGTTGCGATTAATCAGACCCAGCCGCACAAGAGTAACCCCGTACTAATGGATCTTTTTAAGGATTTGCCAGGTTTACCAACAAATGTCGATGCATTGGTGAAGGATAAGAGTGGCAATTTACTCCCATACGATTTAAATGGACCTTCTTTTGTAGGTTGGTTTAACGATGAGATAGGTACTTTTACCGCTAAGACCGTTGTTCTCGTTGGTATTGGTGGAGTCGGTGAGCCTATCGCCCGAAGACTTATTCAAGACAAACCTAAAAAGCTAATTCTTGTCGATCCTGTCGACAAGCAATTATTAGCACAAGAGATAGCTCGAGTTGGTTCTGTTGAATATGTCTCTAACCTAAATCAGCTGGCAATAACTCAGGATGATGAATTAATCCTACTCAATGCTGCCGGTAAAGAGGGTGTCGGTGACGATTCTGGCGTCATCAGTTTGTTACAAAGCAAAAAGGGTACGCAGGCTATTTTTGTCGATCTTCGGCCTCAACTCGATATTGATATTGTCAAACTAGCCCAAGAGCTCGGTTGGCAAGCCTATACTGGATTTGGGATGAACGCTAGGAATGATTACGCGCTTATAGAGAAAATTGCAGCTTTGATTGGCGAAGCTCCCCCAATATTTGATAAGTTCCAAGTATTAGTTGAAAATGCTTCATAAGGCCCGTATTAATTATTTATTTATAATTTAGGAGAGCTACGACGCAACGAGTTGAACAGTTTGATCAAATGGAAAATAAATATGGTTCCTTTGTTTCGGGTGACCCGATGCGAAACTTTCTTCACTATCCCTCGGTGATGGCCGAACTGGGAGATCTGCGGGGCAAACATATTCTGGACGTCGGCTGTGGGAGCGGTCTATTTGATAGAATTCTAGCCCAACAAGGAGCAAGTGTTCTTGCTTATGATGGTTCGGCTAAATTTATCGCCGAAGCCAAGCACGTAGAATTAAATCATCCTCAGGGTATTCAGTTCATTCAGGCTGAAGCTAGTCAATTCCGAACAGCAGAACTCTGTGACGATGCCGTATCGGTCTTAGTGCTCCCATACATTGATAATGAAGCAAAACTTGGTCAAACCTTTGCTACTACTGCCCGAGCCCTCAAAGAGAGGGGTAGATTTGTCTCGGCTGTTATTAATCCAGATTTTAAAGCCTTTGGAGAAGTTATTGCCAATCGTCGTTTTACCCTTGTTGGCGAAGGTCGTGTGCAGGTCGAGTTTCTCGATCCAAAAACGCTTGAACGATCACTTGATGTCGTAGAACTCTCTCAATTTTCCCGAGAGGCATATGAGGACGCCGCTCTCGGTAATGGTTTCGGTACGGCTGATTGGAAAGCGTTACACCCTACCGAAGCCGGGATTGAACAGTTAGGATTTGATTTCTGGGAGCAGATCCGAGCTGAACAGCCTTATGCCATCCTTGTCGTTGCCAAGTAATGTACGTATGCATGCCAAGAGACTTGACAAACGGCTTGCAATAGCGTATAGTAATTCCATTAACAATTTGAATTAAATAGTCACCCATCTAGATGGGTTGCTCGCAAGAACTCGTAGGTCAATCCACTATTCGTGGAGAGGACTTATCCCGATGAATTATTTATCGAGATAAGTACGCCTACGCGTTTTTTGTTTTCTCGGTTCTCATGGGAATGGCAATAGGGCTGTTCTCAGGAGAGACCGAGGAAACATGATGGACAAATCGGCAAGCACTGAATTTGACAGGGTTCGTGCTGCGATCGAAAGAAGTAAAAAGTACCTTTATAAGAAGGGTATGATTCTGATCGTAGACGACAAGTTGGAGGAGCGCAAGAAGGCACGTGTCATTGTCGAAGCGGCTGGATATCTTACTCATACTTGTGATTTTCCGGTCGATGACAGCGACGCTGACTGGCAGAACTTCCTGTTCTACCTGTCGGTGTCTGACGGAGTTCTCACAGATCTGGTAAACCTCAGGGGCAAGCCGCAAGGCCTGCTCATCGCTCTCGAAGCGGTGAGCCAGGGAAAGCCGGTTGTGATCTGCACTAACACGAAAGAACAGGGCGGCCACCACGGTGAGGCAATCGGCTGGATCTACGATGGGTACTTCGCCCGCGTTAAGACCCGTGTTGGCTGGATCGAAGTCATACCGGATGACCAGGGTGTCTGGGAAAAAAACTGGGTTGGCGCTATTGAACTTCTCAAGCAGCGCATTAAGAGCACATAGCTCTTCGGGCCAGCGGCGTAGTACGTACGCTGGCCCTCCTTTCAAAGCTCATTGAATCGTTCAGTGGGTTTTGACAAGGAGGAACGGAAAGTGAAAGATCTGATCGCTACTCTGTCCGGATTTGCCGGGCATTTGAAGGTTGAGCTGGACAGAATCAACCGGCAGAGTGGGCAGCGATCCCACGTCCAGACGGTGTCGGTGCAGGATCCTATCGGCGTCTATATCGTCCATACCGACAGCTGGGGATCGTTCCGACAGTCGGTTGGGCAGGCTGGCACTAACAAGTTCTGCCGGATCTACGTTTACGACGCACAGTCCGACAAGCGAATTGGTTACAGCGCCCAGTACGACTACCGCGATCCGGATGACTACGGGCGAGACCGATGGGAATTCTACTTCACGCAGGTGTCGATCGTGGATGTCACCGAGACGACTGTTACCGTCGATGCCGTTGGTCGCGGTCCAAGGACTACGAGAGTCAAGATTCCGATTGAGCGATAACAAAGCAATAGGTTCAGATTGAACCACTTGGCCATCCCACTCGGGGTGGCCATTTTTTAAGGTCTGAATACATTTTCTCAAATGAATCAAGAATTGCTGGCCAAAAATCCTCTTTTTGGTTCGCTAAATATGTTGTAATCAAGTGGTAGGAATCCTCCCAAAAGATATTGCCTTGGATCTCGGGCCATCGTTCTTGGTAGAATTTAGTTAGTTCTTCTGGCTTGATTAAAGCGACGCCGCCTCGGGGATCAGGACAGCTATAGATGATTCGTTTCACTTTATGCAGAACTGCTGTTCCTAGGCACATCAAGCATGGCTCTAGGGTAGTATATAGCTCGATTTTGCCTTGCGCCTCCTTCTCCAGTGAGAGTCTTTGAGTTTTCTCGCGGATTAGTGAGGAGTGCCGTTGCAATACCAAGCTTTCGGCATGAGAACCCCATGTAGAACGACTAATGTTTTGGTTTGAGACAATCTCAATTAATTCATCATCGATGACTAAGATTGCCGATACTGGATATTCTCCCGCTTCTAGGCATTGCTTAGCGGCCGATAAAGCCAATCGTATGTATTGTTCATCATTAGTTGTCATTATTATTAATCCTTAATCGAGCGGATAAAATCAACTATCTTCTGACTATAAACATACGACTGTTGCCTATCTTTGTCGGCAAAAAAGGTGTGGCTGCCGTCTGATACAATCTCGAACCTCACTTTCTGCATCGCCTTCTTTTGCAAGGAATAAACGTCGGCGATCGGTGATTTTACATCGTTGACTCCATGCAATACCAGCACCGGCATAGCTAGTCGATCGAAAATCTTGATCGGGTTAGTCGGACTGACACCGTAGAAAATTCGTTCGCTCAAGGACACTCCTGCCGCATAGACCGCCGGGAATATCAGGCCTAAAGATTGAGCGTAATATCTTTTGGTGTGTTTCAGGTCGATGACCGAACTAATCAGTATCAAACCGCGTATTTGAGGGTGATTCACTGCGTAATCTATCGAAGCGGCGCCACCCATCGAGTTACCGATCAAAACGATGTTCCGACTGGTGAACTGCTTATTATCGATTAGCCACCGGACTGCACCGGCGATATCGCCAGCTTCTCGTTGTCCGTAGCTGTTTTGACCGGTGCCGCCTCGCATATCAAAGGTGAGGACGTTGATCCCGTTGCGCTGTAGATACTGGGCTAAGTCTAAAAAGGTCTCTCGATTACCGCCCCAACCATGGGCGATTATGGCAACGTTAGTTGATGAGGCCGGCAAAAACCAACCCTCCAATGACATCTGATCTTGAGCCTGGCTAAGAAAGCTAACATTTTGATAGCTCTGCGAAGGCACTCTGGTGACCGGTTTTCGGTGTCCACGCAGCCCGATGTAGCTCCCAATCAGCGATACAGCCACAAGGCTGATGGCAAACAGATTGAGGCTTAATTTCGCCCCTTTTTTGACATGGTGTTTTTTGAGCATTTTCAATCTCTATCATAGCATTGGCGTAATCCAGAGGCATAAGCGTAGCAACCATGAGATAATTGATATGTAAACCTCGTTTTAATTAAGGAGTTCGATGACGCCAACCGCTAAGCCTCACTTGATCAGCAAATTTATTATTGCCGCCTTGATTTTGGTTGTTTTGGTGGCTGGATTTATTATCTGGCGACTACCTAAGCGGTCAACCGTTGCGACATCTTATAATACAGAGACCACGAGCGATCACACTACATCAAAGTCTGAGTCAGGCACCTTGATGATTAAGAGCCTGCCGATCCAACTGGCGGCTTATGATGCCTCAACCCAAAAAGCAGGAGATCTTCTTTTTACCAAGGCTAAGCTCGGCGAATTTGATCTACCGTTCTTTCCTTATGGTTTTGAGATCCTGGCTAATAGCGCTGGGCCGGCCAAAAAGAATCCTCAACCAACCTTTATTGTGCCGCTTGGCACCAAAGTGCTTTCGATCGTAGATGGCGTGGTGCAGCAAATTCCTCAGCTTTACAGCCAAGATTACAGTATTATGGTTGGTCAATCTCTTAACTCGAGTACTGTTTACGAGACTGAACATGTTATTAAGCCGATCGTTAAAGTCGGCGACAAGGTCAAGGCCGGGCAAGTTATCGCTGAAGTTAGCGATTATGATTCTAAAAATACGCCAGGCTATGGCTTAGTTGAGATTGGTATTCTCGAAGGTGGTAATCCACCACAACATAGCTGTCCGTTTTCCGAGCTTGACCCTAGTGTCAAAGATAAGATTTCCGAGCAGTTAAAAACCCTCTACCAAGACTGGGAAACCTATCGAACTAACACCAAACTTTACGATGAGACGAAAGAGCCAATTACTGGCTGTCTTAGCCTCGATAAGATTGAGGGCTAAATTTAAATATCTATAAGTAAGAAACGACCCAGGACAGATGTCCTAGGTCGTTCTAGTTGTGACGATGACTTCGTCGGTTAGGATGCCATTTGCAGCGGCTCCTCCTGCGCCTCCTCCTGCGCCGCTTCGGAGATCGTTTCGGGTGTTGTCTCTGG
>CAZQGJ010000007.1:22291-24757 GCA_964592905.1 uncultured Candidatus Saccharibacteria bacterium
GCTGCCCTTCTTTTTCTTACCTTTCTTGCCCGACGGAGGGATCGGAGCCATGGAGTGTGTTCGCAGAGCGTCCACAACGGAGAGCATCGCGACAGTGTTGTCGGCGACGACCTGAGCAAGGCGCTCATCTTGTGCCTTCATCGGCTCGCTTCGATCATCCTTCGCTGCCTTGCCGCAGCCGGCAGTTGGCATTGGCGATGCAACAGGCTCGGTCGGCGGCGTTGCTGTACCCGAGGGTATAGCAGTCGCGAGTGAACCGGCTGGACTAGGGGTTGTAACGACTGACTTTAGCAGTCTTCGATCCCAGGGCCAGCAGATCCAGGCTACGGCGATCAGCGCCGCCGTGACGATCGCTAGGAGAATGTAGAGCACGCTAATGTGCATGTTCACATTTTCGAATTCCTTGTGGAACAGGAGCGTCAAGCGGTCGCTCATCCGCTTGACGAGCGCCACGACCTCGCTCCTTCGAGCCGGCGTAGCCAATGCGTAGCGATCGCTTTCGCCTGGTTCGGGTATCTTTCGACCTTGCAGAATCTCGCTCTTAGCGAGATCCTCAGCGCCAACCCAAGGCGCGTTGTCTGCGATCTGAGAGACTACCTGGTTTACCGCGCTTGACGCGCGCTCCAGAGTATTGCAGCCGGCTACCAAGCCGGACAACAGTAGCATCGCGACTATCGCGACGAGCCAGAGCTTGTTCCTTTGCATTTTTCGCCCCTCCCTGGGGCTCGAGTTCGAGTTCGAGTTGTTAACCTTCTTCTAGTCACTTGGCCGTTACCGGACAAGTTGACCGTATCGCCGCATATTAGCAGAAAAAGTGGCAATTGTCAAGTAGCCGGATTGTCTCATGGCAAATGCGACTCTACGAACTCTTGTGGTGTTAGCATGTTTATGCCCAGGTGTGGTCTCTCGGTATGGTATTCCGTCAGGAATGTGTTGACGTACTGTTGAAGCCGGTGCTGCTCATGTCTCTTGTAGTGACGCCAACCGACACACTCCTTGCGTAAGGTACGGTTAAACGACTCAATGAAGGCGTTCTCATCCTTTTGGTAGGGAGTAATCTGGCGTACAGACTGACAGAATTCTCTAGCCGCTGGTCGAAAGTGTCCTTTGTACTCTGGGCCATTGTCTGTCTGGATCCAGACGGTGGTGCCAAAGGTTGCCATGGCTCTCCGGATACCAGCGGCTGCATCCGTTGAGGTAAGGCTAGGCAAGATAGTGACGACTACCTCACGGGTAAAGGTATCTATGGCTGTTTGAGCAAAGAGCTCGCCAAGATCTACGGTATCTACTTGAATGACCTCTCTGGCTCTGGTGGCTTTTGGTAGAGCTGGTCGCCTAGTCCATCTCTTCCACTTAGAGCGTAACTTAAAGTGCTTAGCTAGAATACGGTAGATAGTCGCCACAGAGACGACAATACCGTGAACTTTCCTGAGCCAGTAGCGAAGCTTCTGACCACATTCCTCCTTGGCTCTCCGGCGCTCAATGAGGAGCGGTTCTACTCGAGGGTCAATTCGTCTGACTCGCTTACGTTGTTTCGCTACTTTGTACCGACGGAGGAACTCCCGTATGCCGTACAAGCGGATGCCTTTGAACCAGTGAAACAACGTAGCTCGATGAACTACCAACTTCTCGGCAATTGCCTCAATTGCCATCCCAGCTCGATACAGGTTCCAAGCGTATTCTGGATATGTTACGCTATTCATTGCGACTCCTTTCTTTAGTGGTTACACACCTAAGTGTACTGGAGTCGCATTTTTAATGAGAATTACCGGATGACGCCCGCGCCCAAGCTATTTTGACATGAATATTCGAGACCACGATAATGCTCGCAAAGCATCACATAGATCGTCAATTGCCAATCAGTCTAATCAAAATGAGGCCATGCTCGGCACGGCCTCATTAACGATGATTGCGGGGCGACACTTAGTACATTGCAGGCGGATCGCTCTTGAACTCAACATCGCAGAGCCAGGCATAGAGTTCACCCCACCATTTGCGGCTAGGCCATCGATAAGCTACATAAGTAGCTTGATCTGTTGACGGCTCCCTTGTTGACGGTCTTGGTAACGAGGATCGTTTGTCTGACCCGACACTTGTCACTGGAATTGGTAACTTGTCCGTCCTCACCAATCGATTTGCCTCGCTGGTCAGGCGATCGATGTGGTCAGGCGTTACTCCAACTCTTTGAAAGTGAGCCACTAGACTCACTAATTCCATGAGCGAAAGCCTACTTCTCATTGTTGCTACCCCGTTGGCTCCTTACTGAAGCCCAATTACTATACTACATCAATAGCATAAAGTCAAGTCCCCGGATTGTCTGCTGGATTCTATACTTAATGCACCACCCCTAGTACAATGACGTGTCTAGAAAGGTGCATATGGTTAGGCTAACAAAGGCAGACCGAGAACATATTGAATATTACTTTCGACTGGGAATGAGTGGCCGGGCCATTGCCAAGCAGATTG
>CAZQGJ010000008.1:0-23327 GCA_964592905.1 uncultured Candidatus Saccharibacteria bacterium
ACGAATCAGTCAAACAGAATTCAGCCGCTAGCGGTGGTGCGGTTTACGCCCTTGGCTTTATCGGGGCCTTAATATATTTCTTCCAAAATGCTAATAGCTTTGGTGATTTTATCGGTGGTTTTTTCATGGCTATCTTTTGGCCAGCCTTTATGGTTCATCGGGCTCTCTCGCTCCTCAATTTCTAATTTCGAGCATTTCTTAAACCTCGACAACTATCTGTCGATTACTGACTTTTATTTGAATTAGAATAAGCGCATAATCAAGGTGTCATGAAGCGAACACTGTTAATTTGGTTAAGCGTGGTAATCTTGGCTATGGTTGTTCTCGCTCTGCCTAGCTACTTTCTCGGTTTTAAATTAGGTCAAGGCAGATTCAGCCCTGATACCAGCTCCAGTTCTAGTGACGGCTCTAACTCCGGTTCGAGTTCTGACCCTATTTCCAATGACTCGTCCTCTACGCCATCTCCTGCGATATCAGGCGCTACAAAGTTGACAGGTTTGATAGGCAAGAAGAATAAAACTTCTCAATCGACTAATTCACAGCGCAGGGGTCTGGTTCAAGAGTGGAGCCGTGGCCAGTGTCAAGGCTCTGGTCCCGTCAAGTTCACTCATTATCCGATGAACTTGACTGATGTCGGTATCATCTTGCCCTATGGTCTGATGGCTGATGGGCACGTCACGCCAATCGATCATATGTATTTTTCGCCCCAGGATTTTCAATCGCCTCGAGATAAATACCCTGTTTTTGCAATTGCCGACGGCACCATCGTCAATATCTCCCATCGAGCGAACTTTGTCGGCGATGCTCAATTGGGGCGACCAACCGATGAATATCGACTCGATATCGAATATACTTGCGGTTTTTACTCGTACTACGACTTGGTTACCTCGTTATCGCCAACCTTGTTGACTCAGGCAATAGCCGCGCTAGAAAAGATGGGCAAACAATCTGAGTTAAAGTCCAATTGGACGGTGAGCCAGAGGATTGCTATTAAGGCCGGCGAAGAGATCGGCCGAATCGGTGGTCAAACTTTGGACTGGGCTGTCTATAATTCCAGCGTCAAACAGCCTTTCATCGTACCAGAGCATTATGATCGAGAAATCTGGAAGGTTAATACCGATCTCAAGGCATTTGATTATTTTTCTGCCGAGCTTCAGCCAGATCTTTATAAGTTGTTGGCCCGTCAAGTCGAACCAAGACTAGGCCAGATCGCTTATGATATCGATGGTTATGCCGTCGGCAACTGGTTCAAAGTCGGCACTAACGGCTATGCTGGCAGTGATCAACAGCGTTATTGGGACGGCCATTTAAGCTTAGTTTATGATTAGATCGATCCGACCCAAATTCGTTTTTCTATCGGTAATTTTAAGGGCGAAGCCAAGCAATTCGGAGTTAACGGCAATAGCCCCGACCCCAAAACGATTAATCAGGCTAGCGGTCTAGTCAAGTATGAATTAGTTAACTATGAGTATTTTGATCAATCAACGGGTCGATCGTGGCGCACTTCAGATGGTCCAGTTAGTCAACCTGCTGCCAAAAACTTACCGCAGACAACTGCTGGAGTAGCCTTAGTACAATTAATCTCTGATCGTCAGCTAAAGTTAGAGATCTTTACCGATCAGTCGACTGATTCGGTGACCCAGTTCACTGATAAGGCTCAGCTCTACGAGCGCTAAGCAAACTGGTATTATCCTACCAGACATTCTTCTAGCAGGTGTTGTCTGGTATCTCTTTGGCGGGACACGGCTCGGTGTTAGTTGGTGGTTGTTGATCGCTTTCGCTATTGGGGGTGATATCTGGCTTAGGAGTTTCGTTACTTTCGCTAGGCGTCGGTGTAGATTTAACCGCTTTTTCTAACTTTGGCGTGGTAGTTGGAGTGGCGGTAGCGCTAGCTGTTGGGCTTACTGTTGGACTGACTGCCGGAGTTTCGACGGTCACCGCCGCTAATGATTGATCTAATTTGAGATTTTCAGTCAAGGTCTCTAATCTTTTAATCTGATCGGGATCGGTTGGTTGAGCGGTAGCTAAAGTCTCTTTGTTTTTTGTCGAGGCTTCTATCACCGTAGCCTTCACTGTCGCAACCTCGGTTAGTTTTTGACTAATGTCGAGATTAACGGCCGCAGTGATTGCCTCGCCCTGAGGATCGAGTGCTGCCTTGACGGTTTTATTGACCGCAACTTCGTCCTTGATCTTTTTAATGACCGTAACTGTTCGTTCGAGTGCTTTGTCGGTAGTGCTTTGCGTCAGCGCTTTGGTTTGCGTCGTGGCATTGCTACTGAGAACGTTAACTTTGATCTCTTTAACTTGACTCAGGTTGCTTTCGACTGCACTCAAAGCAATCAGATCGGCGTTTGGCTGACCTTTTGTTTCGATTTTGGTGATCAAGGTCGTTGCCGAAGCCTGTGCCGCACTGTAGTTATTGAGTTGCTTGGTTACGCAGCCCTGATCGTTTTGGGCGATAGCAGCGTTCATGGCCAGGGTTGAGTTGGCGGCCTGCTTGAGCTTATTCGCCACTTTTTTGTTCAAATTAAAGCTAAACGCAGCTACTAAATTATCTTGAACGGTTTTTAGACTAGCACTCAAGGTACAGGGCTTAACTGTGATGCCGAGTAGCTTTTCGGTAGCAATTGGGTTGGTGGTAGTAGCTGTCGATATCGCCTTGATAGCGCTCGCCTCGGTTATTACGATGGGAGTTGGAGTTGGAGTTGGAGTTGGTGTAGACGCTGGTGACACCGGTTGAGCAGTCGTAATCGTAGCTACGGGCTGCGGGGTGGGAGTCGGCGTTGGCGTTGCTCCAGCTCGAGTAAATGGCGTCGTGATGCTGTTATTACTCTCATTGCCTTCAGTAATTTTATTGTTCAGATCGAGTTTGATTGTGAGACTAACCGGATTTTCTGACTTTAAGATCTCGATTGGATAGCCCTGTGGTATTGTCGCTCCGGCCGGTATATCCATCATGATTTGAAAATATGATTCTGTAGCTAACTTCAGAGTGCGACCACTCTCAAAGGTCACTTCTATCTCACGAGATGGTTCGGAGCCCGAGTGGTTACCGCTAAAGCCGACTGAACCTAAGTTCGTTATTGAGTAATTTAGATCATAGATCTCGCTATTTTGACCAGAGAAATTAGTCCGTTTGACGATAGAAATAAAGTTCGGCTTGAGATCCGCCGTCGGTAGGTCGACAGTCTTAATATTGTTGGTATTGTTGATGTCGCTGTCGTTTAATGAGGCACGAGCTCGGGCTGCCTGACGATGACGGAAGCTAGTGCCCTGGGCGGTGATGAACTGATGAGATTGACCAGCCGGAATAGTCAGATTATTGGCTAGAGACGAGTAAGCAACGTAACGATTATCGCCGAATTCTGTGTAGAGAGTATTCTCTGGTAAGGCCGCATCGTTAGCGCTTAATAGTGTGACAATAGGACGTAATAGACCCTTGAACTCGGTTGTGCCGATATTCTTAACATTGACCGCGCTGGGTTTGCCGTTGATTGGATTGAACTCTACGCTCTCGATAGAAAGGTCGGTTGTGATTGGGGCGGCCAAAGCGAAAGCCGGTAAAAGTAAAATTAAGAAGAGTAGATTCCATCTCATATCATTACTATAGTCTTAATTTTTTTCAGCGCCTAGTCGTTTTTATGCAGTGGTTATCTTAAATCGTTTATATTTACTCTGTGCGCCGGCGATTAAATTTAACTGACTCTCTTTAATATCTAAGTATTTCGCCAGACTTTTCTTGATCGCTCGATTAGCTAATCCGTCCTGCGCTGGCTCTTTGGTGTAGATGTGAACAAGCCCTAAAAGATCTGTCTCAACTCTAGGCAGCTTAGAGCTGGGATGGGCGATGATCTCAATCATTTTCATATATTGATCATAACGCAAACGAGCCCTCTGCCAAGGGCTCGTTTAGTTAGTTTAGACCGTTCAGTTTGGTCAACTAGTCTTTAGCTGACCTGAACCTCGATCTTTTTAGGCTTAGCTGCCTCGGCCTTAGGAATCTCAATCTTGAGCATCCCGTGGCTAAAGTTAGCCATCGCCTTGTCGGCCTGAACGCTAGCTGGCAGAATTAGGCTCTGAGAGAAGCTGCCCGATCGGAGCTGTCGTTGAAAATAGTTGCGCTTACTCTCTGTGGTTTCAAACTTAGTCTCGCCACTGACAGTTAAGGTATCGCCAGTCACATTGATGTCGATATCTTCTGGCTTTACCCCAGGTAGAGCCATTTCTGCGACTACGGACTCCTCAGTCTCATAGATGTCTGCCGCAACGTGACGTAAGTTGCTGTTCGCCTCTTCCCACAGATCTGGCCAGCGCATCAGCTCTTCTATTGCCTGTCCTAACGGACGTTCGGTTAACGAAAATCGCTCTGGGCGACGACGGATGATGGTCATTCCACACCTCCACTTTCACGGTTATTAATTTAAATGTAAATATATCTTTACATTTTGTCAAGAGGCACAATCGATAGTCTGTTGGCTGTTTTTTAGAATTATTTAATCATTGGCTAGGTATAGTAAGATGTAAAGAAAGGAGACAACATGAGTAGCGACATCATTTCCGAAGACAAATTAGTGAATCATTTTAGAAAATTAAATGAGACTTTGGCAACGAAATATAAAAATAGAAAGCCATTTACTTATGATGATGCTCTGATTAAGGCAGCTAAAGAGGTCTATGAAGCTGAGCAGGAAAGTCTTAAACGCGGAGTCCCCGATGTTAACTTTAGAGCTGAAGAATAATTTATTTTACTAGATACTAATGTCATCATTAACGATTATCAACACCAAAATTCTCTGAAATCTTTTTGGCAGTTGCTTAGTAGCTAGAACGCTAAGCCATGTATCGATCCAATCATTAAGCATGAATATCTATCAGGATCGCGAAATCTTTTTGACCGAGAAAAGAAAGAAAATCACCTTGCTTTATTGCTAGGTATGCATGCAAGTATCCAGTATCTGCCGATAACTAAAGATACTCATGATCAGGCACTGATAATTGCAAATATTTTAGCGATGAATGGTAGATCTGATATTGGATTGTCGGATTGCTACATCATCACCCAGGCTAAAAAATTCGCTACCAATTTACTGATTGCCACAAGTAATCATAAAGATTTTCCGTTATTCTTTTTTGATCGGGTCGGTCACCATGTCGTAACAGATACGGTACACCCGATTCTTATCTGTTTTTATCGTTTTTCAGCAGAAAAATATAAAAATCAATCAGAGCGATTTGAATCGCCTCTAAAATAAGTTATTCACAGTAATCGCTCAGCGCGCCGGCAGCACTATCGCCAGCCGGCAGCTTATTGACTAAAGCCTGATCGGCCGGGATGAGATAATCGAACCAACAAACGCCGTGCGCTCCAAGCTGTTGAAGCTCTGAATGCTCTTTTTGCCAGTTAGCGGTCTGGCTAACTTGATTCTTCTGTTTAAGGTTATAGAGTCCGAAATCTACCGTCGTCCGATTGAGTTTTTTAAAACCTATCTCAGAGGCGATCAGTGTGCCGGCTTGAAGTCGGACTGGATCGATCGGGTGAGTCTGTGATTGGTCGGCTAGCGGTGCTGGTAGTTCGGCAATAGAATCAGCTAACTCTGGACCAACTTTGGCTAGATGGTCAAAGCGAAGTAACCAGCCACAGTCGGTTTGTAGGTCGATTAAGATCTGTTCCTCACCCATCTCTAGATAGCGACTGCCCTCATAGAGAGTCGCATCAACTGGTAAATTAATCCTTACCAGATTACGCTGATTGTCAAAGATTAGGCCACCGTGCGCCTTGTAATCGTTGCCTCTCGTTTGTCCTGGATATAGCCGGGCTGTGGCGAGGCTTAAGTCTTGGCTTAAACTAGAAGTCAGAGGAGCGTTATCATCGCAGTTTGCACCTGTAGCAACTTTGCCCTGCCAATTCTGACCATCGAATCGCCACAGCGCTTTAGTTGTTTTAGACACTGTTGATTTTTTGCCTATACCATAACCATTGGTTGCGGTTGAATAGTTAGTCTGGCTAGATATAGTCTGTCGAACTTGTTGCCACGTCAGAAGCCCGCCAATAACGATAACTATCACGAGAGCGATAATAATTAAGGGCGAGATTATTCCAGATCGAACTTGAGTTTTTTCCACAACCCTCCCTTGTCTTTAAGAATATTTTAACATCGTTTCTGTTATCATAAGAATACAAATCAAAGGAGTATTATGGTCCAACATCGTCTTTTAGCTCTCGTCGTAGCGTCAGCTCTAGCCTTGAGTCCAGCCTTGGTCTCGGCAGCCGATGGCACTCTTTCCCCATGGCAACGCTTTGGGCTTAGCTTTAGCGCGATTTTCGCCTCTGATGATAAGAAATTAGAGATAGCTGAAAAGCTTTTAAATAGTGAAGCTAGCTCGGTCGAGGCCGCAGCCAACGAAAAAGCCAAACAGCGGGCGCTGAAACGGCTAGAAAATCAAGCAGAGCGTTTTCAAAAGATCGCTGACAAGTTGGATGATAAGCCAGCTAAACAAGCAATTATTGAGGCTAAGCTCGCCGCTAATCAGCAACGAATTGAAAAGCTGATTAGTGATAATGACGATGAAAGTTCAGTTAATCTGAAAACCTTAGAAACATTAAATGAGAATTTTATTAAAAAGCTAGATCCCGCCAGCAAGGCGATCAGAGATCAGGCGAAGAAAGAGTTCGAGGCCAAAAAGGCAGAGATCGAACAGCAACGCGAGACTCGCAAACGAGCGCTGGAGTCGGCACGCGAAACGGAGAAAAAGGCTAGTGAGCCAACAACTGATTCATCAAAATCAGAGGATGCCGACGAGATGGACGACGCTAAGGAACAAACTCCAGATAATCAATCAGTTAAAAAGATTGACCAAGAAGGTTATAAACAGCTGTTAGAGGCTGGGAAGGCCAAGCGAGAGGCTGCCAAGGAAGCCGCCAAAGAAGCGGCTAAGGCTTACCGTAAGGCTCAACAGGAGAAACGTTCTTCGAGTAAAGAATCACCAGAGTCGATTCAAACTCCAAAAGCCAGCCAGACTCCAGAAGTCAGTCAAAAGCCAGAGGCAAGCCAAACTCCCGAGGCCAGCGAATCGCCTAAGAACTAATTTCGTCGCTAATTCATCAGTTACGCAATCAATCTGAAAAGCCGAGGTTATTATGAATTCAATTGAACCAGATTCGCTTGGGCCAGAATATCTACTAGAAGTTAGCGATCCTAGCTGTGGTATGCACGGGTTTCTCGTGATAGATTCGACCAAGCTTGGGCCAGGCAAGGGCGGTCTCCGAATGACCGAGACGGTAACGGCCGACGAGGTTTTTAGACTAGCGCGAACTATGACCTACAAAAACGCCCTAGCCAATATTCCTTTTGGCGGAGCAAAAGGTGGCATTGTTTGGACAGGTGGCGATATCGAACAGAAAAGACGGCTAGTGATGAGCTATGCACGAGCTATCGCACCCTATATTCCTAGCCGGTATATTGCGGGGCCAGACGTCAACACCGGTGAGCAAGAGATGGCCTGGATAGTCGAGGCAGTTGGCAACCTCAAAGCCGCGACAGGTAGACCGGCGACGCTCTGTCGTGTCGACGGCCGAGATTGTGGCCTGCCACACGAGCTAGGCTCAACTGGATACGGTGTCGTCGAGGCTACCGAAGTAGCTACTCAAGTAGCTGGGGACGATCTTACTCAACTAACAGTTGCTATCGAGGGTTACGGTAACGTTGGACAGTTTGCTTTACGACATCTCTTGGCTAAAGGAGCCAAAGTTAAAGCGATTGGCGATAGTCGGGGTACGGCATTTCTTAAATCTGGACAGTTTGACGAATCGGTACTCTTAAAGATTAAAGAGCGCCGGGGTAGCGTCGCTGAATATCCAGGCGCGGTGGCATTGGAGCGAGCCGCTATCTTTGAGCAAGATGTAGATATTCTGATTTTGGCGACCGTCACCGATGTAGTGACAGATCAAAATAAATCCCTAATCAAGGCTAAATATATTATTGAGGGCGCCAATATCCCAATGAGTGAAGCTATAGAAACCGAACTATGGCAGTCTGGCAAAATCATCGTTCCTGACATGATTGCTAATGCCGGTGGCGTCATCTCGTCATACGCTGAACATATCGGTGCCGATGCCGACACTATGTTTAAACTGATTACCGAAAAGATCCGTCCTCGTGTACAGGCTGTCATGAGTGAGGCGATCAAAACTAAAACGCCACCTCGACAGGTGGCGCTAGCTCAAGCCGAAGCGCTCTTGAAGTAATTATGTCGCGATAGAATCAGCTTCGAGTTGGCAATCTTGACAGATACCCTCGAGCTCAATCGAGTGATGTTTAATTTTAAAGCCAGTTTTTTGATTGATCTTTGATTCGGCATAGGCCAAGAGATCGTCATCGATATCAACGATCTTCCCGCAAAGCTGACAGGTCAAATGATGGTGATGAGGTAGGTCGGCCCACTCATATCGGCTACCGCGCTCGCGCCAGTCGATCCGAATAATTTTCTGCTCTGCTTCTAAGCGTTGCACGATTCGAAAGATTGTCGGAAAGGCGGTCTTGGGTAAAGAGCGCTTAATAAAAAGATGGAGCTCATTCAAGGCAATCGGAGCGGTGTAGCTAGAGAGGATTTGCTCGACTGCTTCGCGAGTTTTAGTCTGACGATGCGGTGAAGTATTAGGCATATATAGAGGATAGCAAGTTTTGGTTTAAAGTGCAAGATGTTTGCGTTAACCGAGTAATATCGTTGTGCGCTAGTCTTGGTCTTGAGTCGATGCTTATTTGCGCGTGAAGCGTCCGATGCAAATTATTTGCACTACCTGCACTTTCTCGTATGATATGAGTATGTTTAGTCACAAAATTCAATCCATTATATCTCAATCGAGCCATAGGCTCTGGCTATCTATCGCCTCGATCGCTCTGATCGGGTTAATTATCGGCCTAACATTTCTATGGTCGAATCAAGTCACAACTCTAACCGATCGCAACCAAGCTGCCTCGACTAAAATTCTGGTTAGTATCGAGCCATATCGCTCGCTTGTCGCACAGTTAATCGGGCCGGATTTAGACGATCAGTTTTTGATCGAGTTAATAACGCCACCAGGCGTTGAGCCTCATGATTATGAATTAACTCTTGCCGATCGATTAAATCTCGAAAACTCCGACTTGATTCTAGTTAACGGTCGAGGACTCGAACCGTATCTCGAGACAATCAAAGCTAAACCAAAGCAAAAACTGTTAGTTGCCGCCGAAGCTCTCGCGGCACCCGTCAACCAGAGCCTAGCTGATGATCCGCATCTCTGGCTTGACCCAACTAACCTCAGCTCAGTCCTCAAAGAGCTAACCCAAGCTTTAATTATTATCAGGCCAGATTTAGCCGAGAGACTCAAGGAACAGGAACAGGCGACCGATCTATCGATCGCCGAGCTTGATCAAGAATTTAAAACAGGCCTATCTCGCTGCCTACGGCCGCGCTTTATCACGACGCATCAAGCCTTTGCTTTTTTGGCGGCTCGATACCAACTAGAACAGCTCGGCATGGCCGGTTTAACGCCCGAAGCTGAACCGACTGCCGAAGAGCTAACCAGCCTGACTGCTACGATTAAAGCCCGAGGCGATCAGGCGATCTTTATCGAGCCGTTATCAACTAATCGAGCCGCCTTGACCTTGGCCCGCAATCTCAATCTCAAAATCTTGACGCTCAATCCGATCGAGGCCAGAACAGCCGACGAGACAGCTGCCAATCAGGATTACTTTGACTTGATGCGCCAGAACTTAACTAACTTACGACAAGGACTCGGTTGTGAGTAACGCCGCCTCGCAACAGGCCTTGCTCGAGATCCGTAATTTAAATTTTCAATATGGTGCTGAAAAAGTTTTAACTAATCTTAATTTAAGAATTGATAGCGGTGAGTATCTTGGGCTTTTAGGTCCCAACGGTTCCGGTAAGAGCACCTTGATTCGCCTCATCCTTGGTTTAATGCAACCGACTAGCGGTCAGATTATTTGGCATCAGACCAATTTAGAACAGGTCGGTTATGTGCCGCAACGGATTAGCCAAACGGCGCTTGATTCACCGCTAAACGTCACCGAAATTATCACCTCGGCTTTAATTCGTCGACCGATCTGGCCGAATCGCTTAGAAAAGCAACGCATCGCCAGTCTGCTTAAAACCCTCTCGATCGAAGACCTGGCCCAACGTCAGCTGAGTCAGCTATCTGGTGGGCAGAGGAAGCGAGTGTTTATGGCTCGGGCGTTAGTCAATCAACCTAAGTTATTGATCTTAGATGAGCCGACGATCGGGGTCGATGGCCCCTCCGAGGCGCAGTTTTTTAACTGTTTGGCCGAACTCCATCGTCAGCAGGCCCTAACCATTATCTTGATCTCTCACGATCTCGATTCGATCGCCCAAGCTGTCAGTCGGGTCATCTTTCTTAATCATAAGATCTTGGCCGATGGGCCGCCTGCGGCAATCTTAAGTGACCAGCTTCTGACGGAACTGTTTCAAAATAAACAGTCGCTTTCGCATCAGCATCATCAACATCCTCACCAACATCATCACCATCATGAACATGAGCACCAGCCAGATGCCTCAGCGAAGGTGAATCTATGATTGATTTTGATTGGCAGACAGTTGTTTCATTATGGCAGTACGATTTTTGGCGCTACGCCGTCGTGGCCGGGCTTTTGATCGGCATCTTAGCCCCGACAGTTGGTAATTTTTTACTGCTTCGACGGTATGCCCTGTTAGTTGATACCTTAGCTCACGTCTCGTTACTCGGCTTAGCCTTTGGCCTGTTGTGGCACTGGTCGCCTACCTTGTCAGCAGTGCTGAGTTGTTTGGCGGCGGCCGGGGTTATCGAAACGTTAAGGCAGCGTGGTCGTTTAGGTGGCGAAACCGTTCTGGCTTTGATCATGTCAACCGCCCTAGCTTCAGCCGCCATTATCTTGGCTCGCTTTGGGAATCTAAACCTAACTATCGTTAGCTACCTTTTCGGCTCGTTATTAACGCTTGACCAAGCTCAAGTTTGGTTGATGGCGGGCCTGACACTACTCAGTTTGGCCCTGATTTTATGGAATTATCGAGCCTTGGTTGAGGTTGTTTTTGATGAGGAGTTGGCAGCCGCGACTGGCCTTAAAGTGAAGTACTATAACTACCTCTTGCTGGCCCTAGTTGCCCTAACTGTTGGATTGGCGATCCAGATCGTCGGTGCCCTCTTGATCAGCGCCCTAGTGGTCATTCCGGTGATCACGGCTAGATTTTGGAGCGGCTCGTTGGCGCAAAATATCGGGCTCTCGATCATATTGGCCGAGGCGGCAGTTCTGCTAGGATTATTCGGCTCGGTTTTTTTGGCT
The DNA here is from genome assembly GCA_964592905.1 of uncultured Candidatus Saccharibacteria bacterium. Classification (GTDB taxonomy): domain Bacteria; phylum Patescibacteriota; class UBA1384; order CAYGGE01; family CAYGGE01; genus CAZQGJ01. The sequence goes on from CAZQGJ010000008.1 coordinate 11,334, forward strand.
ACACCGCCTGGTGCCACGATCGTAATCGTCAGCGCCTTGGGCTTTCTCGGTAGTACGCTTTGGCGTCGCTCTTGATTTTCTCTGTAGCTAGTCTAAAGTAGTGATAAAGATATATACGAAAGTACGGAGGCACGATGAAACTATCTACGCTCATGGTTGAATTGGTTGGCACATTTGCATTGGTCTTCACTATCGCCATCAGTTCAGGCAACCCCTTGGCAATTGGCGCGACTTTAGCGGTCTTAGTCGCTAGCTTCGGACCAGTCTCTGGTGGCCACTTTAACGGTGCTGTCACCTTGGGTCATTTCTTTAGTCAACGACTCTCCGGCCGTCAGACAGTCCTCTATCTGATCGCTCAAGTTATCGGCGCCGCTTTGGCTAGTCTCTTATTCTACCTCATGGCCAAAGTTGCCTTTGTGCCTCAGGGTAGTGCTGGTCTAGATCTCTGGGCGGTAATGGCGCTCGAGGCTATCTTCACGGCTCTATTGGTCAGCGTTGTCTTACGAGTCGCTTCAACTGAGAAAGCCGTCTATGGCTCGATTGCTCCTCTCGTCATCGGTCTGGCGCTCTTGGGCGGTGTTTATGTCACCGGTCAAGTTACTGGTGGCGTCCTCAACCCATCGCTAGGTTTAGGCGCTCTCTTGATGGATCTCAAGACACAGACTGCTGACATGATGAAACTCAGTAACTACGTAGCCATGTACCTGCTCTCGCCTATCGTTGGCGGCGCCCTGGCGGCTGGCTTCGATCGATACTTACGTCGTCAATCGTAATTCTCGAATTAATCAAATATAAAACAAAAGACACCGTTGGCGGTGTCTTTTGTGTACCATCTCTACTTAAGACAACAAGATACGCTCTCTTGATCTGCTTGTCAAGATTAGCCGACCGCTAGTTGACCCTCTACTAAGCGCAGCATTTGCAGTCCTTAAGTATAGCTCATAAAAATGACAAAGCCCGGTGCGCTATTTAGGGATTACTCCCAGAGGAACCATACGGAACCCCACACATCGGGTACTTACATGTCACTAATATCATTACATATAGGTCATAACCTGTCAATGCTTTTCGGTTAGGGCAGCATTTTCACATTTGCGTGATTTATTGACTTAACTTCGGCGAATTGCCTGACGCTGATAGCTAAAGCTAACCCCAATTTTCTTCTGAGGATTAAAGAGATTATGCGGATCAAAGCTCATTTTCACGGCCTTAAACAGTTGATACATCGCCTCGCCATACATGATTCGCAGATATGGCGCCCGGATCAGCCCATCGTTATGTTCGGCGCTCATCGAGCCGCCCAACTTAAAGACAAGCTGGTAGATCGAACGGCTCAGCGATTCGATCCGTTCAATCGTTTTGGGATCGCTATAATCCAAGAGTGGAAAGATGTGAAAGTTACCATCGCCAATGTGACCGGCCAGGGTATAGTCAACACCTTCGTCCTTCATTAAACGATCGAGATCTGGGAGAAACTGATTCAGCTTATCTGGATTGACGATACAGTCGTCGATAAAGGGCGCCGCATGGAGCTGCTTGAGATGGCGTCGTTGTAGGCCAAAGCTCTCGCGCCGAATGGCAAAATATTTTTGAGCTTGTTGTCTATTCTTCGTCAAAACAGTGGGCAGATTAAACGGCTCTAAGCGGTGAGCTGCCGCTTTAGCTCGGGCATTGGCTAAGCTAACGGTTGGAGCACCGTATTCTGCCAACAGATAATAGGCCGGCTTGCCGTTTTTCCACCAAGCCTTAAGCTCTGGCCAAAATGAGAGCCAATATTGCCACAGCGATTTAAAGCCAGCTGCACGGTAGAGCTCTGGTGCGTAGCGCCAGGCTAACTTTAAGGTGGCGCTGTCATAACACTCGAAGCTCTCGGGTCGATCTTGCAGAACAGCCTGGACGATACGGGGCAGTTCGGACATCTCGGTCACAAAGGCCACCATTAGCCGATGGTGTGGGGCTGGTGTCACCAAGCCTAACTTGATCTCGGTAATGATGCCTAAAGTACCCTGTGAGCCGCAGATGACGGCCAATGGGTTAAAGATATTCTTTTCGAAGAGGCGCCAGAGATGATAACCAGATGAGTTTTTACTGGTTAACGGCTCCGCCTGATGAATCGCGGCCTGATGCGATCGCCAGAGCGAGACTAACTCACGATAAACCCGAGCCTGAAAATCGCTCCTAGCCATCACCTTTTGTAGCTCTGACTGGCTGAGTGGCTCAAAGAGATACTCCTCGCCGTCGGCACAGATCATCTTGACTGCTAGGACATATTTTTCGATCTGGCCGTAGTGAAAGGTTTTCTCGCCGCCGCAATTATTGGCGACCATACCGCCGATACAGGCAAAGGCCTTGCTGGCTGGATAGGCGGGCATTAGGCGATTAATCAGCAGGGTCTCGCGCTCGAGATCGTCATAAACTACGCCGGGTTGAACGGTGGCCGCCTGAGTGGTGACCTTGAGAATGCGATTCATCTTGGCTTTGGTGTCGATGATGACGCTATGGTTGAGTGGGCCGCCAGACATGCAACTACCGCCAGCGCGAGGAGTAAAGTTAAGTCCAAACTCGGGGTGTAACAGGCCAAACTTGATGATCGTCTGGATATCTTGACTATCAACCGGTCGAAAGACGAGGCTGGGTTGAATCTTAAAGATACTGGCATCGGTCGAGTACTGCTCGAGAATCGCCGGATCGGTAATTAGCTCCCCTTTAACTAAGGGTTGCAACAAGGACAACAAGGTTGAGAGCGAGGACGGCTTAAGTTTGGGCACAGTTTTATGGTAGCGAAAAACTCGACCAAAGCCTAGAGACTTTACAGATAACAGGTTGAAAGTTATACTAATTATCTGGCGCAGTGGCGGAATGGCAGACGCGGTGGACTCAAAATCCACTATCCCCTAAGGATGTGTGAGTTCGACTCTCTCCTGCGCCACCAAATTATGTTCACACCCCCTTTTAGTTTTTTGTCCCGTTTGACCCAAGCTCTCTATGTGGTCATCTTCATCTTTGTCGTAATTAATTTTCCCGCCCTGAGCGTCTGGTTGAGTTATCAAGTTAAACAATGGCGGGCTCCAATAGCGCGAACCAAGCTACCGACCGTTCAGCCGATCAAATCGGCTACTAACCAGAACCCAGTCTCGCCTAACCCGTTTTCTAGTCCGTTTTCCAGTCCGCAAACTAGCCCACAAACTACCCCAGAGGCAACTCTTAACTCGACGGGGTCGACTAGCTTAGTCGGCTATGATGATCGACTTTCTTTAGCCTTGAGCCGCTATCAGCTCAAACTCGATTCTCTGGCGGATAATCAGCTAATGTTGCCAACTTTAGGCCAAACTTGGCCGATTCAAATCAATGTCGAGCCCGGTGCTGATTTAGAAACTGCCTTAATGCAAGCACTCGAATCCGGCGTAGCCCGCTATCCAGGTAGTGGTTTGCCGAATCAGATTGGCAATACTTTTATCTTGGGCCACTCTTCTAACTATTGGTGGTCAGCTGGCCGTTATCGGACAACTTTTACACTCTTGCCGCAGCTCATTGTTGGTGATCCGATCATAATTAAGTACGAACAGCAGCTATATTATTATCGTGTCAAGCATAAACAGGTGATTGCGCCCGATAAGCTTGAGGTTCTGGCCCCGACTAAAACTCCAACCTTGACCCTGATGACCTGTTACCCGATCGGCAGTACCAAATCGAGATTAATCATTGTGGCTGATCTGGTGCGACCGATTAATCTCAGCCAGACGCAACCCAGTTCACCGCTCACTGCCTTGACCAAAGATCGTTTGTTGGCGCCGCGCTGATTAGAGATTAGGTGTTAGGCGCGAATATCCAAAGCCATAATCACCTCTCCATCAGAATAGATTAGCTGTTCCGTTAGTGGATCGACTATCAGCCGAGTCACCTGACTATTTTTGAGTTGATAAAGGAGGTCGTCGCTCTGGCCATCGATGGTCATGACTCGAATCTGACCGCCCAAACTATAAACCAGATGCTCGCGATTTAATAACAGATCGAGACTTTGAGGCAGAGTGGCAAAGCGAGTGATCAGCGTGCCATCGAGCCAGACTTCGCCGTTGGAGAGTAATTGGAGCGCCGAATCGGGAATGTTATTTTGCCAGAGCTTGGTCTGTCGATCGTTAGCCGGATAGCTCGGTAGCTCGGATCGAAAGAGGCGAATGTGCTCGAGATTGATAACGAAGCCAGGTTGAATGTTAATCTGGCGGAACCACGGCAAATAACCAGGCTTATTGACCGCCACGGAATAGTTACCAGGTAAAAGATTGGCGACTTTGAGTCGCTCGTTGAGTCGATACTCTTTATCTTCTAAGATAAGAGTAGCCCCTTTGGGTTCGGCCGTGATGACGATCATGCCGGTTTTCTGCCAGCGCTTGGCCGCGGGATTATAACGAAAGCCGCTAGCTCGAGCGACTAAATTAAAACCGATGATGACAAAGCTTAAAGTTATCGTTATATTCAACAAGAACCAAAGCCATTTTTGACGGCGGGTGTAACTCACGAACTTAGCTTAGCAAAAATCGAGGGAGAATTCGATGTTTCAATTCCGTATCCAAGGTCGCCGGCCGTTGACAGGCCAAGTGACAATCTCGGGCAGTAAAAATGCCGCCCTGCCGGCGATGGCCGCTGCGCTCTTGACCGATGAACCGGTCAAGCTGACTAATCTGCCAGCTATCCGCGATGTCCATACCATGGCCGCCATTCTTGAATCGCTCGGGGCCAAGGTCAATCAGCTGGATAGACATAGTTTCGAAATCACCGCCAAGGGCGTCAAATCTACTTCGCTCGATTATCTGATGGGACGTCGCTTGCGAGCCTCGATCTTGCTTCTGGGTCCATTAGTCGCCAAGCATGGCCGGGCCATCTTACCCCACCCGGGCGGTTGCGTCATCGGTACTCGACCGGTTGGCACCCATTTCGACGCCTTGAGAGCGCTTGGTGCGACTGTTGAACATCAGAATGAGTATTACGTCACCGAAGCTCCCCAGGGCCTAACCGGGGCATATATCTATCTTGACGAGGTGTCGGTCACGGCCACCGAAAATGCCATTATGGCCGCCGTCTTAGCCAAGGGGCAGACGACGATTCGACCAGCTGCCCTAGAGCCTCATGTTGTCTCGCTTTGCCAGATGCTGATCAAGATGGGCGCCAAGATCGAGGGTCTCGGCACGCATACTTTAGTTATTGAGGGCGTGGACAGACTCCATGGTTGCGAGCATCGTATTATCGCCGATGAGATCGAGACTGGTACCTTTGCCGTGGCGGCAGCCTTGACCCAGAGCGCGATCACCATTAACGAGATTCCCGAGGATCTCGATCCAATCGTTCATAAGTTGACCGCTTTTGGCGTTGATCTTGATTGGCAGCGCACCAAACGTCGACTCGAGATTCGTCCGAGTCAACTCAAAGCTAGCAAGATTCAGGTCGATACTTGGCCGCGCTTTCCAACCGATCTGCAGCCGCAGTTCGGCGTTTTAGCCACTCAGGCCGAAGGAACTACCTTGATCCACGAGTGGATGTATGAAAATCGCTTGAACTATTTAGAGCAGTTAGAAACCATGGGCGCCAAGGTCAATCGACTTGATCCGCATCGGGCCGAGGTCATCGGGCCGCGTCGCCTTCAGGGTCAGATTATCGATTCGCCAGATTTACGAGCCGGAATTGCCTTTGTCTTGGCCGGCTTAGCCGCCGAAGGCGAAACGGTGGTGACCGGCGCTGAACTGATTAAACGTGGCTACCAAGATATTGTCCAAAAACTGAGTCAGTTAGGGGCCGAGATCGAAGAAGAGGGTGAGGAGGAGCCTCTCCTGAAGCTTGTTTGATCTATCTGGTATAATCCGAGTATGTTAAGAAAAGTCGCCATTGATTTAGGCACTACTAATATCTTGATCTCATTGCCGGGCAAAGGCTTAGTGGTGCAAGAGCCATCGGTGGTGGCGCTGCAAGCCGAGGATAACAAAGTCTTGGCCATCGGTGCCGAGGCCAAAGAGATGCTCGGTCGTACGCCTGACTCAATTGTGGCTGCTCATCCGCTCCGTGACGGCGTAATCGCTAACTATAAAATTACCGAGGCGATGCTCCGCTACTATCTCAACAGAGTTGGCGGCACCTTTAGGCTGTTTCGACCAGATATTATGGTGGCAGTGCCGGCCGGCATTACCTCGACCGAACGCAAGGCCGTCATCGATGCCTGTATTCAAGCCGGCGCCAAAAACGCCTATCTAATCAAAGAGCCCCTAGCCGCCGCTCTAGGGGCCGGTATTCCGATCGGTACCGCCTCTGGACATATGATTATCGATATCGGCGGCGGTACGACCGAAGTCGCCGTTATTGCACTTGGCGATATTGTGGTGGCCACCTCGGTCCGAGTTGGCGGCATTAAGTTCGATTTAGCTATCGCTAACCACATTCGCAATACTCATAAATTACTTATCGGCGAGCAAACAGCCGAAGAGGTCAAGCTTAAAATCGGCGCGGCAATCAAATTGAAAAAAGAGCTCTCGATGGAAGTCTCTGGCTCTAACGCCATCACCGGCCTCCCTGAATCGGCTATCGTGACGAGTAACGAACTAATCAAAGGTATTCAAGAAGAGCTCAACCAGATTATTTTGGCGGTCAAGCAAGTCCTCCAGAAAACTCCGCCAGAACTAGCTGCCGATGTGATGGATAAAGGTATTGTGATGACCGGTGGCGGCTCGCAACTCCGCGGTCTCGATAGTCTATTGACCCGAGTCACCGGAGTACCCTGCCAAATCGCTGATGAGCCGTTGCTCTGTGTCGCCAAGGGTACTCTCATCGCTGCTGAAAATCTCGAATCATTTAAGCGCGCTATTAAGTTTTGACGGCGTACTAGACCACGCCTTAGGCCACGTATTAGACCTGTCGGCACTCTGCCGGTCAATATAAAAAAAAACCGCCTACTGTCGCTTGGAAACAGTAGGCGGGTCGACAGCAACAACGGCAGTCGATAGAAGGGTGAGTAGTGAGTTTGTACCAGATCTGAATTGCGCTGTCAAGCTCTTCTAGCCGTTGTCACCGTCAGGTGGTTTGATGAAAGGCACGACAACACACAAAAACCTGATGACAAGGGTGCTTCATTTTCGGATGTCCGCTGTGTTGATAGAACTCCAGCCTCTCGCGATGGTCGATCGAGAGCGAGAAGATGTACCCATAGTTACCGGGTAGTGGAGAGGGAACTTTGATCGGATCCATCCAGACCTTGAGGACCTCACCATAAGGTTGATCCTTATAGGTCAGGGTCAGTCGTAGCAGAGGACCGACTTCAGGCGGGCAGGTCATCAAGCCAGCCTCTCGAAACGCTGCGTCAATGTCTTCGAATGACGCTTCCGGCTGTCGGATCAAGCGTCCGACCGGTACCAAAGTGAGTTCCGCTACCCTCGGCTCACTTTCTAGCTGCATTGCTTGCAGCATCGCAGCCACAGTCGCATGCTTTTCCAAGCAGGAGGGAACCATCTGCCTCAAGCCATTGATGACTTGGGTAATAGTCAATTTTCCAAGTTCGATCTGCCTCCAGATAGGAAACAGATCAACAGTTTCGCGTAGATGCAAACCTTCGGAATCGTTGGTTGGGATCAGTAATCCGCCGTGTCTGATGGCGTGGACGATCGCGCCTGGAATTTCCGGATCAGCAGTCATCTTCCGTACATCAGCTGCGCTGATGCCCGCCTCGCTTAGGAGCTGGATCAGTTTGAACTGATCCTCGATGCTAAGTCTTTGCACTCTAGTTAACCTTGTGTGTTTTGCCCGATGCTGTCGATGCCACAGTCCAACCATTACAAGGTCAGAATCTTGCCAATCTGTGAACTCGCAAAATTCTGACTTTGTATCATGAACAAAGCATAAAGTATGGATACATATACCGCACAACTTAGTAATTGTCAAGACAGAGAAATTTAATTTGAGCTGGTGACCCTGTTCAAATGCCAAGATATCGGCTATAATCAAGTCGCTATGGAGTCAGATCGGTTACTGGCTTAGGCCAGAGGAAAGTCCTGGCACCAGTTGAACGCATTCCCGTGAAAATGGGCCGCTGAAAGGCGAGGGAAGAGTGCAACAGAAAATATACCGCCGATGGTCGAGCAATCGACACAGGCAAGGTTGAAATCGTGCGCAGTTCGCTGCGACCTTAATTTTTAATTGAGGTAGGTAAGAGCTCACGCTTTTAGTTGGCAACAGCTATCTGTGAAAACCCAGTGTGGTGCAAGTTCAGTGGATTTTGTGTCCAGTTAGCTCGGTTCAAGAGTTGGGCTCCAAATCTGAACGCCTAGAGAAATGCCGATAAAACAGAACCAGGCTTACTCGACTCCATAGCTATTCCGGGATCGTCTAACGGCAGGACAGCGGCCTTTGAAGCCGTGAATCTTGGTTCGAATCCAAGTCCCGGAGCCAAGATTTGACAATTATGATAAGCTTAGTATATGAGCAACAAGTTGGATAATAAACTCAAAAAAGATCTGATTCTAAGCCGGCTTTCTAAAAAATCACGCGAAGCTGTTTTAGCGATCCAAAAATCAACAAAAAATATCTAAAACCGTAAATGAGATCTTTAAACGATACGGAAAAGATATTAGTGCCCTCTCCAGAACTTAAATATCTCGATTACGAATCTTTCGCTCAAACAAAAACCGGACAATACAACACGTGTATCGTCCGGTTTAGAGTGCTGGTTTGACGCGCTCAGGCTACTGGCCTTGTTTGGGGTAGAGGAGCTGGCGCATCAGGTGGTGCGCTTCATTAGCAGCCTCATCTTGTTTGCCCACGGAAAAGAAGTATTCGCCAGCATCTTCTCTGCCTTGCGCTGGCCTAATCAATTCTCCCTCGACATTTCTCACTTCCCAGCGTGCGAAGCACGGTCCGGTGGTTACCGGATCGTGAGCCATGCAGTGGGCGATTACCTGATCGCCAGGCGCAATCCCGACAAGTGCATCAAACCGTCCTTGATTGAGCATCTCGACTGCAGTTTTGAGACTACCAGTCAGCATCATCAGTTGATCGAATCGATGCTGCATAAGAGATTCAGACAAAAACTCCAATGGGATGTCTAGCACGCCTAGGGTGAAAGGTCCGATCATTCTTTTCTCCGGTCGAGGGCGACTTGCGGCCGCCAGTCATAGCAAGAAAGATTTCTGGCTACAACAAAAGATTATGACATGGAAAGAGGCGATTAGTCAAGACATGTTATACTTGAGCTATGCTGAAAAAAGCGATTATCGTTGCTCTCGTTCTCTTAGCTCTCTTGTTTACTTCTCATCTTATCTTTGGCCCAAAGGACGAACAGAAAACCGATGAATTTCCATTTATCACGGCTAACTTTGTTAACCCAGCCAAAATAGCTGCTATTAGCAAGTTTCGAAGCTGTCAGGGTCATATCGTCGTGCCTCAAGACGGTCTCGAGCCACGCAGTAATATGAAGCATTATTTTTATTTGAAGCACGAATTTACTCAATCGCGTCGACAAGTCGAACTTTATGCTCCTTTTGATGGTTTTGTGAGCGACATTTACGAGGGCGATGCTGACTTTAGCGATCGTAATCCGGCCTCTCGAGATGTCACGGTCAGTAAGCGCAAAGGCTTGACCGCGCGTTCTGACTGGGGGCTGACATTTTTGCATATAGAACCCGAGTCAGCTCTCAAAGAGGGTCAGAGGGTTAAAGCGGGGGATCTACTCGGTTACGTCTCACTAGAACTGATTCCACCCTATTATGCTTTCGATATCGTTTATGCCAAGTTAGGCATGGGCACTAAGCGGGTTGATAATTGGAACAGCCCTTATAAAGCATTAGACTCTGCCTTTAATCATATGTCCGATCAGGTTCTTGCAGAATATGCCCTACTTGGAGGTCGACAGCCGTCAGATTTTGTGATTGAGCCAGCTATCCGTCAAGCTGAACCGTGTCAATACGGCTCAGACGGCCGCAGCTTTGATCGTCAGAAAAATCGTAACTTTGATAACGATTGGCGTGGCAATATCCAAGAAGCGATCACTGATAAATGATTAAATTTAGCTGGCCTACTCTAGCTGCCTCTCGGTTTGGTTTTTCCATCTATATTCTCGGAGCTATCTGCCTCGCAGCCGGCATCTTCGGTTGGACCAAATATCGAGGCTATCAGCGGAGTATTCAGGTGGCGGCCGAGCAGCAGGCTCAATCCGAGAGCTGCTTTAAATTGACTAGCGATTATACCGCCTTTAAAACAACTCTCGAACAGGCCAAAAAAACTAGTCCAGAAATAGATTTAACCTCTGAAACAACAGGCTTAACCAAACTTCAACCAAGCGTCAGCCGGTGTGAACTGACGGCATCGAACTCACAATTACAGGAGCTTAAAACCTCCCTTGATCAGAAATTAGCCAAGGATCGGCAGAGAGGCACGCTCAAGGGGAGCGTCCTCGACCAAAAAACACCGGTAGCCGCCGAGTTACTGGTACTCAAAGACAGTAAGTCGGTTACCTCTGCTAAGTCTGGCGCTGACGGTAATTTTTCTATCGAGCTGAAGCCCGATAAGTATAATCTAGAGGCTACCGTGACTGGCTATGATAAGTTTAGTCAATCTTTCGAGATTACCGATGCTAAAGAGACGGTATTGGCGGTTGCCCTGGTGAAAACCAAGGTCGTGGCCGCCTCTCCGACCCCTACGCCCACGGCTAAGGCCACAGTGAGTGCCAAAGCCACAGCTAAGCCAACGGCAACGCCGACTCCAGCCGCTACTGCCGCTCCAGCTGAAGCGATAGATGACGGTATCTATTCTAAAGCCAGTATCGAGACCGAGCGCGGTAGCTTTACCACTCATTTGCTCAAGATGGATCTTGCTAACTATACGATGCGAGTCGATACGGCCGCTGACGATGACTGTTCCGATAACTGCCCAGTTAAAAGTCTAAGCTCTTTTGTCGGCGGTAATGGCGGAGTCGCCGGCATTCACGGTTCATACTTCTGCCCTAGTAGCTACAAGGATTGTAGCGGTAAAACTAATAGCTTCTACTTCAAGCTTTATAACGGTCGTCTGGGCAAAAAGATCAACTGGAGCAACGGCCTGGGTGACTTCTTGCCTTTCTTAATGATTAATCAATCTGGTCAGCCTCAGTACTTTAATAGCTGGAGCGATGCCAGTAACTTAGCGATGCAAACCGGCATCAGCTCTCGCCCTAATCTGATATCCAACGGTCAAGTGGTGCTTAAAGATAGTGATTTAGATAGCGATAAAGAGCGCTACACGAAATCTTCGCGCGGCTGGCTGGCGATCAAAGGTCAGTCGATCTACGCGGCCGTTGTACTAGGCGCGACAGTGACTGACTCGGCCTTTGTGGCCAAGGCTCTCGGGGTGGACTATGCTCTTAACCTCGATGGCGGCGGCTCGACCGCTCTCTACTACGGAGGAGCTTACAAGGTCGGTCCTGGTCGAGAGTTGCCTAATGCGGTTATCTTTATCAGAAAATAATCGACAATAAATTATATCCTCGCGTTATACCCTCGCTCGTTTGTCAAATGTTTCTCGGGAAGTTATACTGCTAACAGATATGAAGCAGTCACTCTTACCCTCTAAGCCACTTGTCCGCCACTGGCACTGGTATAACTCTTGGCTCGTTTACCTCGGAGTCATTGCCTGGAAAATACTCCGTGGTGATCAAACTTTTCGTCTGCAATATCCCTTAACCGAACAGAGTATCGTCGTCGATGTTGGCGGCTATCTCGGCGATTGGTCCCAGGCCATCCACGATCGCTATCAACCTAAGATCTATATCTTCGAACCGGTGCCGGTATTTGTTGAAAAGCTCCGTCATCGTTTCGCCAATCATAAATCGATTCAGATCTTCGCCTACGGTTTAGCCGGTCAGGCCGAGCGGATCAAGATTAAACCAACGGACGACGCTACTAGTGTCTTTGGCGAAGGTCCGAAGCCAGAGTCTACGCCAGAGACTACTCCAGAGGCAACGCTAGAGATTGATTTACAGCCAGCCAG
>CAZQGJ010000009.1:0-22124 GCA_964592905.1 uncultured Candidatus Saccharibacteria bacterium
CCGAACTACTCAAAATCAACGAGGTTAGCCGTGATGGCTACAGCGCTCAGTTTGAGATTGAACCACTGTCACCTGGCTACGGCGTAACCATCGCCAACAGCCTGCGTCGCATCCTGATCGCTTCGCTACCCGGTGCAGCGGTTACTTCGGTACGCATCGAAGGCGCAACTCATGAGTTTGCCAGTCTCGAAGGTGTCAACGGAGTTGTGGTCGAGATCATTTTGAATCTTAAGAGTTTGAATCTCAAGGTTCAAAGCGAAACTCCAGTCATTTTGACACTCGACAAAAAAGGTCCTGGCGTCGTCACAGCTGCCGACTTCAAAGCTAACGCCGATGTCGAGATTATGAATCCCGATCTAGTCATTGCCACTCTCGATAAAAAAGGCAAACTGGCTCTCGAGATCACCTGTGAGCGTGGCCGAGGCTACGTCACCACCGAGATGCGTCGCGAAGAAAAGTTGCCACTCGGCACTATCGCCATCGACAGCATCTTTACCCCAATTAAAAAGGTTCACTATCAGGTAGACAATACTCGAGTTGGTCGAATGACTAACTTTGATAAGGTCACTTTAGATATCGCTACCGATGGTAGTCTTGAGCCAACTCAGGCGCTCCAGATGGCCGCTTCGATCCTGATCGAGCATTTGGCCGTCATCGCCGGTCAAGATAGCCCAGCCGAACGCCAGGCCGAATCCGAATCTGTTGCTACTGTAGAAACAGTCGAAATCGAGTCAGAGGCTATCGTCGTCAAGCCTAAGCGCAGCCGTAAAACTGAGGTTTCTGATGTTAGCGCGTAAGTTTGGCCGTAAAAAGGCTCACCGAGAGCATATGCTCAAAAATTTAGCCGCTTCGGTTATTCTTCACGAATCAGTTAGCACTACCGAGGCTAAAGCTAAAGAAGTTCGTCGCTATATCGAGCGGGCAATCACTATCGCCAAGCAACACAACTTAGCTAGCCGACGCTTGCTCTTATCGCGCTTCTTTGACAGCGCCGTCGCCGCCAAGCTCGAGAGCTTAACACAAGATCGCTACCTCAACCAAGATAGCGGCTTCACTAAAGTTGTTAAGACTGGCTTTCGTCATGGCGATGGCACCAGCGCAGCCACCATCAGTCTAAATCAACCAAAAAATCCGGTTCAAGCGGTAAAAACAGCCAAATCCGTCTCGGCTAAAACGGTAAATCAGCCAACTCAGACAGAACAGCCGGATCAACCAGATCAACCAGATCAATCAGAAAGCTAATCATGATCGTTACAGAACGCAAACTCCATCATCTAGATGCTAGCGTCGCCCCTCTTGGCCGCGTTGCTACTAAAGCGGCTCTACTTCTTCGAGGTAAGAGCAAGATTAATTTCGAGAATCATCTCGATTTAGGTGATTATGTCACAGTTTATAATGCTGAAAAGCTTTGGGTAACTGGTAATAAACTCGAAGATAAGCAGTATTATCGACACAGCGGCTATATCGGCAATCTTAAGACTACTCAGCTCAAAGACTTAGTGGCTCTACACCCAAACAAGGTTATCGAGCGTGCCATCTACGGCATGTTGCCAAAAAACCGCCTCCGAGCTAAGTTCATGAGACGACTAAAGATCGTTTCTGGTATTCCAACTGGCGTACCTAGCCAGCCTCTAACAGAGAAAGCGAGTTAATATGGACCAACAGAAATATTTTTTTGGTCTCGGTCGACGCAAGACAGCCACGGCTCGTGTTCGTTTAGTCCCTGGCAACGGTGCCTTGATCATCAACGAAAAGCCAGTCGAGCCAAATAAGTTTATCGATGTACCGCTGGTACTAGTCGGTCAAGCTGGTAAGTTTGATATTCATGCTCATGTCAACGGTGGCGGCATGGTTAGTCAGATCGAAGCCATTCGTCTCGGTGTCAGCCGAGCTCTCATCGAGCTTGACGCTAATGTGCGAAGTAGCTTACGCAAGAACGGTCTCTTAACACGCGATCCACGAATTAAAGAGCGCAAAAAGCCAGGTCTCAAGGGCGCCCGACGCGCTCCACAGTGGGCCAAGCGCTAAACCCTGTTCGTTTTCAAAAGCCACCCTCGAGGTGGCTTTTGTTTATGCTAGACAGACCTGTTAGCAAAGAGTAAAATGAGATTATGTCACAGAACCGTTTAGCCCGAGTTAACGAAAATCTGCGCCGTGAGTTAGCGGCCCTATTAATCGAAGAACCTGTCGTTGAACGGGGCCTAGTTACAGTTACCAACTGTTTTATCTCCGCCGATCTCAAAGTTGCCGAAGTTGCGGTTTCGGTTATCGATTATCAACCGGCCGACGAGGTCATCACTAAACTTAATCGCCATCAACATCATTGGTATCAACGCTTGAGTGACCGTCTCCCAATGAAACGCATGCCACGGTTAACTTTCGTTCTCGACACTGGCTTGGGTGCCGAGCTCAAGCTCGAAGAGCTATTTTCCGCGATCGAGCCCGACCTAGCTAAAGACCCCATAGACCACGCGGACCAAGCGGACCAAGCGGACCAGTTAAACCAGACAGATCATGACGCATAAGCTGTGGCTACTAACCACTATCGCTACCGCTTTACTTAGCCTAACTGGGCTCTTAACCGTCATCTATAACTCTAGCCCCAGTCAGCCTGGCGCACTAACTTGGTTTTATCTCTGCAGCTTCTTAGTCGCTGTCAGCCTGCTAACGCTTGTCGGTTACCTTATCAGACTTTATCGCAGTAACTTTGAGCTCGTTTATATTAGCTTTCGAATATCTGTCCGACAGGCCCTAATTGCCGGTGCCGGCCTCTGTTTAATTCTCTATTTACAGGCGCTGCGCGTTCTCTCGATACCCGATTTAATTGCCATCGTTATTGCGGCCGGACTATTTGAGCTCTTTTTTCACTCACGCAAATTTAAACAGTACCCCCTAGGATCCGAACAGTGATCGGGCATTATCACCCGATGACCGTCCTAGTCAGGCAGATCGTTAGCGCTCTGTCTGAACAGGGATTTCAGGTTTATAACTCACCTGAGCTAGAGACCGAAGCCAATAACTTCGATTTTCTGAGGGTGCCAGCCGATCATCCGGCTCGTGACAGTCAAGATACATTCTGGACGGTTGATGGACGGGTTCTCCGCACACACACCACATCAAGCCAGGCCAATATCCGGGCGACTGAAAGTGATAGTCAAGACGGCTCTCGGCCGAACCCACCTTTTCGCGTGCTTGTACCGGGTAGAGTCTTTCGTAACGAGGCTACCGACGCCACTCACTTGGCAACCCTCAACCAAATCGATGGTATCGTCGTCGATGAGCAAGTCAATTTGGGTCAGCTTCTAGCAACCGTCAAATTAATTCTCGAGATTGCCTTTGGCCAACAGCTTAAAATTCGTCAGCGACCTCATCATTACCCGTTCGTCGAGCCCGGCCTGGATATCGATGTATATTTTCAAGGTCGCTGGATCGAGGCCCTTGGCTGCGGCTTAATCCACCCCGAGATCCTGGCCAAGATGGATCTTGACCCTGATCGATACCAGGGCTTTGCCTTTGGTATCGGGCTTGATCGACTCTGTATGATGCGTCATGGCTTAACCGATATCCGCCACCTGACTAAAGGCGATCTCCGCTTTAATCAACAGCTAATGGTCGGCACATGAAATATTCAGTCGCCGGCCTCAATCAATATTTAACCACTCCTCTCTCGGTTAATCAGATCGCCTCTTTCGCTTTGGAGCTTGGCCACTCACCAGAAGAGTCTGGTGAAGACTGGATCGAACTAGAGATCACCGCCAATCGCGGCGATGTGCTTTCGCATCTGGGTCTGGCTCGAGAATTAGCTGCCGCCAGCCGCCAGCCGATCAAAACATCTTTACCGTCAGCTCGCTCGACACGACGCTTGTCCATCGCTAATTCGGAGCCACTAGAGCTATCGCTTAAAGTAGCCGATACCAAAACCGATACTGATCTCGCCCTCAAATTGACAATCGATGCCATCGATCAGATCGAGGCGATCAGCTTAGCTCTAGTCAGTCTGCCAACTATCGAGGTTACGCAGGCCAGTCTTATTAAAAAGAAACTTGAACAATATCCTGGTCAACACTCGATCAACCCCTTAGTCGATCTGTCTAATCTGTTGACCCAAGACTGGGGCATACCAACGCATATCTTTGATCTACGATCGCTCATCGATAATAATCAAGACATTGACCGGATCATTCAGGTCAAGCTTAGCCAACTAGACCAGCCGGCAACCTATACCAGCCTTACTAGCCAGACTTACCCACTCGTAACGGGCGATTTAGTCATCACTGACAGTGCCGGCCAGCCGATCGACTTAGTCGGAATTCAGGGTAGTCGACAGGTCAAAGTCAGCCAAGAGAGTCAACTCATCTTGGTCGCCGCCATCGTTCCCAAAGCTAGCCTGATCCGTCAAACTAGCCGCCGTCTTAATCTGATTACCGAAGCGAGCTATCGGCTCGAACGAGGAGTTGATCATCGACTCGTCGAACCAGCCATCAATCGCCTACTAGAACAATTAACCGAGGCCAGCGGTGCGCTTAATGCAGTCGACACCATCTCTGCCTCGCGACAGTTAACGCCAGTCAAGATCGCCTTAATTCCCGAGCTATTTTCTCGTTCGCTTGGTTTACCGATAGATAAGACAGATATTATCACGAGCTTAAACCGTCTCAACCTGACAGTTCAAAACGATCAGGTGACTGTACCGAGCTATCGATTAGATCTGGCTCTACCGATCGACCTAGTTGAAGAGTACGGCCGCTTATCTGGTTACCAAAAACTGTTGCCTCACTCGTTACCAGCCCTGAACCAAACAACCGCACCATCGAGATTAACCCAAACTCACCGTCGCTACAGGCAGATCGAAGCTTTGAAGGATCAGTTAGTCAAGCTCGGCTACACTGAGTTAGTCACCGAATCGATGGCAGCCGCAGAAAACCTGATCGATCTCGGTTGGCAACTTGACCAACTGGTAAAATTAGCCGCTCCCCAAAATCAACAGTTAGCCTACTGTCGACCGACAATTATTAGTAACTTGCTCCAAGTTGCCAGCCAAAATAACTGGTCTGATAACCAATTGCTATTCGAGATCGGGACCGTCTTTCCTGATCGTTTTACCGAGACGATCGTCTTAACTTTAGTCAGTAGCCAAAAAAAACCACCCCAGATTACCCTTGCAGATCAGGATCTAACGGCCAAGTGGCAAACGCTTCGCGTCGACCAACCGCTAGCTAAGCGCCTCAGCTTACGTAAGGCTGTCCATTACTTAGAGCTACCAGTCGAGTCACTCCTCGCTGGCGATACTTTTGATTCACTCTCGCTCATCACCACTACATTTATACCGGTCAGTGAGTGGCCTCCTAGCGTACGAGATTTGGCAGTAATCGTTAACCAACAGCTCACCAGCCAACAGTTAATCGAGGCTATCCAAGCGATCGAACAGAGCAATCAAGCTAACAAGAGTGGTCGACAAGATTCGCCAGAGATAATCTTGATCGATCATTTCGACACCTTTAAAAGTCCGACTTTTGCCGACGATCAGATATCTTATGCCTTTCACCTCGTTTATCAGAGACGACTCAATCAACTTCAGCCGTTAACCAATCAAGAGGTCGATGAGGCCTATTCGCTGCTTTGTCAGAACTTATTACGTCAATTTTCTTTGACTATCCGTTAGGAGACCTATGACTATCAATCGCCATTTTATCAACACCCTAGATTCACAGCTCGATACGACCGTAACGGTTGCCGGTTTCGTCAACGGTCTTCGTGATCATGGCAAGGTTTTATTTATCGTCTTAGCCGATCATAGCGGACAGGTTCAGGTAGTAGCGACAGCCAAGCAAGAGGGGTTCGACCAACTGAGAACCTTGACCTTAGGTAGTGCCTTAGCCATCTCTGGTCAAGTAGTCAAGCGGCCAGTCCACTTAACGACAGTCGAACCGAACGGTCACCTCGAGCTACAGTTTTCTGCCATTGCCAGCCTTAATCAGGCTAAAGAGTTGCCGTGGGGTAACCAACTCTCTGAATCAGTTAACGAAGAGATGGGGCTGACTTATCGCTACCTAACAATTCGACATACCGATTTGATGTCCAAGCTGCAGTGGCGTAGTAAGATTAATAATTTCTTAAGACAGTACGCCATCAAAGACGGCTTCACCGAAATCGAGACACCTTATATCACCAAAGGCACCCCAGAGGGCGCCAGGGAGTATTTGATTCCTTCACGACTACAGCCAGAGCATTTTTATGCGCTGCCTCAATCACCGCAACAGTTCAAACAGCTGTTGATGGTCGCCGGTATCGATCGTTATTTTCAGATCGCCCGTTGTTTTCGTGATGAGGACTCACGCGGCGATCGACAACCAGAGTTTAGCCAGTTCGATTGCGAGATGAGCTATATCACTCAGGATCAGATCCGAACCTGGCTTGAACAGATGATGACAACTTTAGTCAAAGAGCTTCTGCCCAACAAACAGTTGACAGCTAGCCCGTTTCCGGTGATTAGCTACCAAGAGTCGATGGACAGATACGGTACAGACAAACCAGACCTGAGACAGGATAAAAATAACCCTGATGAACTGGCTTTTGTATGGGTCAACGATCAACCGATGTTTGAGCGCGACGAGTCGGGTCAACTGAGCGCTGTCCATCATCTCTTTACTCGACCAAAGTCTGAAGAGCCAGAAACAGCCCTAACTGATCCCAACAGTGCCATCGCCGATAGTTACGACCTCGTCTTGAACGGTTACGAGGTAGCCGGCGGTAGTATACGGATTCACGAACCAGAGCTCCAGGCTAAAATATTCGAGATATTAAATCTGACTCCACAGGTTACCGAAGAACGATTCGGTCATCTGTTACGAGCCCTTAGTTACGGCGCGCCGCCGCACGGTGGCTTTGCCATCGGTCTCGATCGATTGATTATGCTGCTGGTGGGTGGACAGTCGATTCGAGAGGTCATTGCCTTTCCTAAAACTGGCGATGGCCGCGACTTAATGATGCAAGCACCGGCCCAGATAGAACCTCAGGAACTAGATCAATACGGCCTAACCTTTAAGCCAAAACGATGAGTGTAGTCCGCCGACAACCCGGACAGGGCATACAACCACCAAAGCCAGCTAACGAGGTCAAATCATCGCCTAAGGCTAGCTATCAATTCAAGCTGGTGATTAATCGGCAACTCTGGCTCGGCTTAACCCTAATCTTTGCTATTAGTTTAATTCTGATTTTAGTTAAAAAAACCGGCACTGACAGACCCGAAAGATCAACTCAAGCCACAAATCGCTTAGCTAGTCTCGGGCGTAAGATTAATTTAACTGGTCAACAATCAACTATCATTGCCCCAATACCAGTCAAAAAAACAGGCTACGGCACAACTTACGCGCCGGCCCGTCAGGCGATCTTGGTTGATCTAGATAGTCAAAGTACACTTTATGAGCTTAATCCCGATCAGCCAGTGGCAGTGGCCTCGACAACCAAGCTCGCTACGGCGCTAACCATCCGCAAGCTTTGGCCAGAGATAGAGACAAAGGTTACTATTAGTCAAAGGGCGGCTAGTCAATCTGGTTCGTTAGCTAATCTGAAGGCCGGACAGGTCTTCACTATCCGAGAGTTACTTTACGCCCTCTTAATGATGTCCGGTAACGATGCAGCCGTCGCCTTGGCTGAGGTCAGCGACCCTGAGCAGCCCAAGTTTGATCGATTTATTGAGTCGATGAATCAAACTGCCCGAGAATACGGTGCTACCAATACGCACTTCGCCGATCCGGCCGGGCTCAACGATCTACAGGGTCGCTCAACTGCCCGCGATCTCGCTAGATTGATGGCGGCAACTATCGCTGATCCAGTCCTCAAAGAGATTATCAGTACAGATAAGCTGGATTTAGTCGATCAGTCCGGCCAGCTGGTGCCGCTGGAAAACTCCAACCGGTTAGTCACCGGCGTCGTCACGTTGCCTGGCATAATCGGCGGTAAAACCGGCTTTACACCCTTAACCACCGAAGGTGGAGCGGGACATTGCTTGGTCATTGCGGCCACTCGCGATAATCACACTTTGATCGCTACCATCTTGGGAGCTTACAGCGTTGATAAATTAGCCACGGCTAAGATTGGTCGAGATCTGGTTAACTGGGGTTATGCCAGCTACGATTGGCTAAACTTAAATTGACTACCTAGGTCGAATGAGAGAAATGCTCGAGTAAGGCCTGACGAGCTGCTGCCTGTTCGGCAGTCTGTTTTGAGCTCCCGGTCCCTTCGCCCATCAAGCGAGGGCCAAGATAAACGCCGACTGTAAAGTTTTTGTTATGATCGGGGCCGAGTTCGGCCATCACTCGATAGTTCGGTGTTTGGCTATGCTGATCCTGCGCTAATTCTTGCAAACGACTCTTAGCGTCGAGATAGGACTTGTCGGCTAAAATAGCCGGTAAGCGGTGAGTTAGCTGACGGTGAATAAAATCAGCTGCCGCTTGATAGCCCTGATCGAGATAAAGAGCCCCGACAAAGGCCTCGAAGGTATTAGCTAGAATAATCTGACGCGATTTACCACCCGAACGATTTTCGCCCTTGGAGAGGAGGAGATAGTCACCAAAACCGAGCTGATTAGCCACTTCGGAGATCATCGCACCGCGAACCAGAGCAGAACGCCAGTTAGTTAGCTCGCCCTCGGGATTAGGATAGTTAAGATAGAGAAACTCGGTCACCACCAGCTCAAGGACGGCATCGCCGAGGAACTCGAGCCTTTCGTTGTGCTCAAGACCGGCCTGATGATTTTCGTTCAGATAAGAGCGATGAATAAAGACCTGTTGGAGTAGCTTTTGATCATCGAACTTAACGGCCAGCTTAGCCAGCAACGCGGTCAGATCAGCCGCCATGATTAGCTCGTTGATCCTGACTTGGATCGTAGCGTTGACTGCCTCTGTAAATAGTACCCAAGACACCGTTAATAAATTTGGGCGAGTTATCGCCGCCAAACATCTTGGCTAACTCAACCGCTTCGTTAATAGCTACTTTAGGCGGAATATCGTCTGAATTATCAAACAGAAGTTCAAAAGTGGCTAACTGCAAGATTGCCAAATCGATTGGCGAGATCTGATCGAGCGGCCATTCGGGGGCAGCCTCTTTGATTAAATCGTTGATGGCCACCAGGTTAGCTTGGACACCATTGACGGTTCGTTCAACATATTCTGGATCGGCATCGCCGACAAACTCGGCTAAGTTACGCTCGACAATCAAAGGTAAATCTGAGCTAGTGCGCATATCTAGCTCGTACAGCGTCTGCATCGCTACAGTTCGCGATAAATGACGATTCATATAATACTATTAAACAACTTTTTGCTGACGATAGCTACCACATTTAAGACAGGCCCGATGAGCTAACTTGGCAGCGCCACAGCTAACGCAGGTGTTAGCGTTAATAGGCGCAGTCACCGAATTAGCCGCACGGCGGCGATTAGAACGGGTGGCAGAAAGTTTCTTTTTTTGTACGGCCATGGGAAGACTCCTCTAATTACTGGTTCAGTTTACCAGAAAATTTATGACTTTGGAAGAGATAAAGCGCGCTTTTGGCGGGAGACCATCGGGAAAGCGAGTCGCTACTAAGGCGTCACTAGCTAGCCAGTCACGAACTGCCGCTTCTGATTGAGCGGCGGCTACTGGCAGATCAAGAACCAAGCGAGTTTTGCCATCGACCTGAACCAAGAATTTCAAGGTTGTCGAATCTTCAGCGGCCAATTGGTAATCACTTTTTTTCGGCCAGCTAGCTAAAAAGACTGACTGGTCATGACCAAGGCAACGCTGCCAGAGCTCTTCTGCCAGATGCGGAAACACCGGAGCCAACAGTCG
This sequence comes from uncultured Candidatus Saccharibacteria bacterium, assembly GCA_964592905.1. Taxonomy (GTDB): domain Bacteria; phylum Patescibacteriota; class UBA1384; order CAYGGE01; family CAYGGE01; genus CAZQGJ01. The sequence goes on from CAZQGJ010000009.1 coordinate 9,829, forward strand.
GACCAACAGCTTAGCCTCGGTTAAATTCATCTCGCCAAGATGATATTTGGCATAGGTCATCAGGCTACTGACTACGGTATTGAAGCTGTAATCCTGATAATCACGGTCGACTCGCTCGAGCAGTTCGATCATTGGACGATTAATCGTCTGAGACGAGGCGTGGTTACTGACCTGAATACCCTGAGTGCCGTAAGCGGCTGGATAGGCCGAATCGGCCTGAGCGGCCTGGTCTTTGGCCGCAAGCGATAAGCTGGTTACAGCCTCGTAGATTTTTGCCAAAAAGCGATAAACTCCGGCTAAGCCGGCGCTATTCCACTCGGCATCGGGCGCTGGTGGAGCAATAAACATCTCGTAACCACGCAGAGCATCGGCCCCATATTGCGCTACTAGCTCATCGGGATTAACAATATTACCCTTGGATTTACTCATCTTTTTGCCATCGAGATAGATCATGCCGATATTAAAGAGTCGCTTAAACGGCTCACGGATAGTCAGTTGACCGGCGTCAGCCAAGGCCTTGGTGATAAACCGAGCATAGAGCAAATGCAAGATCGCATGCTCGACACCACCAATATATTGATCGACCGGCAACCAACGGGCGATCTTCTCTTGATCAAACGGTTTTTTGTCGTTATGAGGATCGGCGAAGCGTAAAAAATACCAAGAAGAGTCAACAAAAGTATCCATAGTATCGGTTTCGCGTCGAGCCGTCTGGCCACAACGTGGACAGACAGTCTGCCAAAAGGCCTCGTGCCGAGCTAGTGGTGATTCGCCACCTGGCTGAAAATTAACATCGTGAGGTAGGTGGACGGGCAGATCTTCAACGGGAACGGGTACCTCGCCACAATCTGGACAGTAGATGATAGGGATCGGCGCACCCCAATAGCGCTGTCGAGAGATCAGCCAATCACGCAATCGATAGTTGGTCTGTGGGCGAGCCGAACCGGTCGCAATGAGATGATCTTTGAGCTCTTGGGCGACTAGGCGAGCCGGTTGACCAGCAAGTGAGTCTGGCCAGACGATTAGGCCTTCGTCAAAATTAGAGTAACACTCCTCAAAATTTTTAACCGCTGACTGTCGCTCGGGCTGCGGTGGCAACAGTCCGGCCTTGAGCGGTAAGTTGTATTTCTTGGCAAAGGCGAAGTCGCGCTCATCGTGAGCCGAACAGCGGACAATCCCCGTGCCGTAATCGGCCAAAGCATAGTTAGCCACCCAAATCGGCAGCGCGTCTTGTGTCAATGGATCGATCAGATAGCGGCCAGTAAAGATACCCTCTGGTTCGGGTGTTTGTCCGTAGTCAAGCTTTGCGCGCTTTTCAATCATCGCCGTGGCGACAGAGCGAATCTGTTCGGCGTTGGCCGTCCCAACGATCAGCTCGTCGAGCAAATGGTGCTCGGGGGCGATGACCACAAAGCTATCGGCATAAGCGGCTAAATAGTGAGCCGAAAAGCTCTCGAGCTTAAGATTTAAATCTTTGACCTGACCGGTCATGACCAAACCGGTTGATTTACCGATCCAGTTCGTTTGCATGGTTTTAACTTTGGTCGGCCAATCAATTTGGCTAAAATCTAGAAGCTCCTCGGCATAATCAGTAATCTTAAAGAACCACTGCTTGAGCGGTTTTTTGACAACGGCAGTGCCACAGCGTTCACAGTTGCCTTCGACCACCTGTTCGTTGGCTAAAACAGTTTGGTCGCTAGGACACCAGTTGACCAAGGCTTCGCGACGGTAAGCCAAGCCTTGACTATAAAGAGTTAAAAAGATCTCTTGGGTAAAGCGATAGTAGCTCGGATCAGAGCTATTAATCTCGCGCGACCAATCAAAGAGCGCGCCCATCTCTTGAAGCTGACGACGCATATTGGCAATCGCCTGTTCGGTCGAGGCTTGAGGATGAATACCCTGCTTAATAGCTCGATTCTCGGCTGGTAGACCAAAGGCATCCCAGCCCATCGGGTGTAGAACCTCGTAACCTTGCATCTTGTGGTAACGGGCGATGATATCGGACATGACATAACCGCGCCAGTGCCCGACATGTAGACCCTCGCCGGATGGATAAGGAAACATCGTTAGACAATAGTACTTAGGCTTTTGACTGTGATCATCGGCCTTGGCTAACTGCTGCTCTTGCCAGTAGGCACGCCAATTGGCCTCAAATTGGTTAGGCTGGTAACTAACCTTGCTAGTTGAGATCGGTAACTCTTGTTTCATAGGTTAAATTATACCTGTTTCTGACCAACTGACAAGGTATAATCAAGGGGTCAGTTTTTCAGGCTTAAAGCAAGTCAAACGACTCGAACAACTTGACCAAATGTCAAGACAGCTTTACACTAGAGCTATGAAAATAGTTCTCCGTGTCAAAGAGTTACGCAAGGATCAACAGTTAACTCAAGAAGAGTTGGCCCGCTCGCTCAATATCTCGCGCCAATCGTTGATCTCTCTAGAGCAAGGTCGCTGGCTCCCGTCGTTGCCACTGATTTTAGAGGTAGCCCGATTCTTTAATCGTCCGGTCGAGGATGTGATTACCGTCGAGAGACTCGACGATGTTGCACTCGAAAAATCTGTTCTTGATAAGGGCGTTGACAGAGGCGTTGATAAGGGTGCAGAGGCTTTACCGCCCACCGCTAACCTGATCGTTCATCCCGCTTGGGGCACGGTACGACCACCCGCCAATCTGCGGCTGTTGGAACAAAAACTGATTATTGAGATCCTCTTACCTGGTTTTACGTCGAGTCAGATCGATCTAGAGGTGACTGATCGACATCTCATTGTTGAAGCGACTAATCCGACTCCAAACAGCTCTACCATTGAAACCATCGAAGAGAACGAACAGACGCGATTGGTGGCGACTGAGTTTAGTTTTCAACGCGCTTGGCGGCAGTTCGATTTACCGCTTGGCGTCATTCCGGCCTCGGCTAAGGCCAAGCTAGAACACGGCATTCTTACAATCTCGCTCAACCTGCGTGAACCAGGACGACCGATTAGCCATCACTTCCAACCAGAATAATTAGACCGTCACGAGTCGCCACTTCTGCAGAGACTTGCTAAAATTAACAGGTTTGATAAGATTAGATTCTGGATCTATAGCTCAGCTGGTTAGAGCGCCACATTGACATTGTGGAGGTCAGCCGTTCGAGTCGGCTTAGATCCACCAAAAGACCGCCAAGTTATATTGGTGATTTTTTGTATACCTGCAACAGGTTAACCTTGAAAAATGCAATATATTGACTATAGTTCAAATTATAACAACGTTGGATTGTTGCTTAACAATGAAGCATGAAGTGACCGGAACGATTATGCGAATAATTGAACAACATTATTTTCAAGATTGTCTCGGTAACACTGGCGGCATCTAGCCAACGGTCTTGCTGAAGACAGGGAGCAACAAGATGAACGGCGAGCGTCAGGTCAAATACTTCTCAGGTTCTGGGCCGGATGTTGAGAAGGCAATCAATGCCTGGCTGAAAGTAAACCCGAGCTTTACGAACGTCAAGATCGGACCACCAGGAGAGATAACAATCATGAATTACAAGCCTGGCGACTACTGTGACTGGAATTCCGGGAAAGGAGTCGGCGTGTTCGTGAGCTACAAGATAGGGTAATGCCACCCTGTCATCCACAACGCAGTATAGGCGGGGAGATTCCCCGGGCCTTTTTGTATTGTTGAAACTGGCTAACTTTATACGAAGAATCTTTCAACCGATAACTCATAACGAGCTCATCAAGGGCGCTTGTTTGGATGCTGGATTTTTAGCGCTCAATGCTCAAAGCATCTACACATCTCGTTAGTACTCAATACGCAAAACCCGCCGGACCAAACTGGTCACGGCGGGCGTGTAACTCTCCTTTCGGATATACTTACCTCGAGTGCGGCTTAGCATATTCCTTCACTCCTCTTGATTTACCGTGTCATCCAAAGCAGCCTGGTAATCACGCAAGAGGTACGCGCAGGTATCCTCACCGAACAAACAGCCGGCGTACTGCTCAAGAGATTCGAGGAATGCAATCAACTCATACCGAGGACAATCCTCACAGGCTACTGCGTGTAGGATTGACGGATTGATAATCTCTCTTCTCGTAGTTGGTCGCCTCGTCAGGCTTGGTACCAGAGCACGATGGATAAGTCCAGTCCATTCTTTCCGTACATTCGCTGGCTGTGCGATCAGTCTGGCTTCGACGGCGGCCATCATTGCCTTGTAAGCGAATTCGGAGCAGGGACCGCCTTTTGCTACCCGTCCGATTTGCGCTTCTAGGCTTTTGCCGTTATCTCCAAACGGTTGGCCAGCTAGTCTGATAACTGTAAGTGCCATCTCATTCCAGTTACGAAAGAGCGGACTTCCATCTGGCGTTACAGTTCTGAGTATCAGTCTTTCAATGGCAGTTTCGTGCACTTAACATCTCCGGGCGATTCCCAGCAAGATTGCCGAGAGGGGATGGTCTGAATAACTTCTGTCACTCAGACCGTCTTCCGCTCAGCCTCCTTACAGGCTTATCTTCTGTAGACCTTATCGCAGTCCCCTGACCAACCCTTGATGGTCAGTCCGTACTCCGCTAGCTTATCGACTACTTCGATGAGACAATGGCGACCAAAGTGGCGTAGAAGCAATAATGAAGTCGCATCTGACCCAACCAAATCTCGGACTGTCAATATTCTCCCTTTGGTAAGGCAATTATTAACTCGAGTGGAGAACCCGCAAGCAGTAATGGGACGGTCCATCATTGCTTCATCGAATTTCGTCGCCTGGCGAGCCAAGAAAAGTTGCTTGACCTGATTTAACATTTCTTCTTCTGCGCCCAATACAAGACTGAGCACTGCCCGTCGCAGCTGATCAAGCTCGATAACCTGAGTGAGTCCCAAAACCATAGCGTGCAACTCGCGAAGGAGTTCTTCTGGATTTTGACTAGACATTGTTCCCTCCGAGGAACGGTGCGAAGTACGAAGTACGATTCACTGTCGTACGCAGTCTCGTTTCCGAGAGGGTAACCTCCTATTTACAAACTGTGAGATAGGAAGTTATACCTCTTGAAAGAGGTTAGCGTTGCCTGCATCTCAGGGCGCTAGAGCTTTTCGATGTCGATGTAGTGTTCCGCATACTGAGGCAGCGGTTGACCGTACTGCCTAAGCTTCTGGCAGACCTCAATCAACGCCTGCCTGCCGAAACCGCGGATGTTCAACAACTCCTCGGCAGACCGCAGATCCTTCAGCGTCCTGAACTCTGCCTTATGTAGGCAATTATAAGTTCTGGTACTAAAGCCCAGAACTTCAAGAACCGCATTAGGGCCAGCGTTCACTGGCTCAAGCCGATTAGGATTGTCGGCGATAATGGAGCAGACCCGCTGGAGCTTGGCCATGGCGTGCCGGATTAACTGACCAGCCAGTTCCTTGCGGATCTCCATTTGCTCAGCGACGTAGGTCCGCTTCTCCGTAGAACGCAACCGCTTGCCATCAAGCAGTCCGTACCAAAGAGCGATAACCAACTGCTCCCTGACGTTCAGGTAGGTGAAGCCCAACTTGAAGAGCTGGCGGCGAGCAAGAGCATATTCCTCATCGTTCTTGTGCTCGTCCCACCACGGATCGTGGCAGTACTCTTCGACGTTATCTCCGCCATTGCGCCAGTAGCTGGGTTTCCTACCTTGGGGCACGGGACGACGATACCAGTATTTGAATCCGAACCGATCGATAAGAGCATCCAAGTGCTCGGGATAGGCATCGATCTCATGTCCAGCCAATCGTTCGCGGAAACGCTGATCTTCAACTTGCTTTGCCGCCTGTCGCGAGCTATTTATACTCGTTCGACCGGACTCCCCCGTTGTCATGGCGTTGTTCTCCATAAGTACAAGGTACGGTTGACTGCCGTACGCAGTCGGACTAATCCGAGAGGAAAGTGCCTGAATGGCCGTCGACCGACGGGTTCAGGCAATCTACCTCTAGGTTTGTTGAGGGTGTCACTCCTTCACGGGCAGATGTCCATGTCTCGCCTCGTACTCCGCCAACATGTTGTAGACGCTGGGCTTGCTTACCCGGTAGAACAAAATCGCTTTCACGATGCCGGCCAGGCCGTAGGTGTCTATCAGTGCCAGAATCCTCAGGTCGGGCTTCATGTAAGCCAGATCGATCAACAGGAAAAAGTTGATGGCGCCGAGCAGGACCAAGATAATTGAGACGCCAACCCAGAGCACGATGCGCGGGGCTTTCGGCTCCGGCAATTTGGCAATCTGGTCGGCCATCTGCTGTTGCTCATCGGGGCAGGCCTTACAGAATCGCTCGGCCACTTCATCGTTGGCGTGTCGGTTTCCCATGAGATCTTTCCTTTTCGGTACAGCACGATCAGAATGACCATGCTGGCAGTGATGATGGCGCTAGCCAACATGCCCCAGAACTGTCCTCCTACGGATGAGTTACTTCACAGAATTCTTTCTGTGCAAGCTACTTCCCAAGAAAGACACTCATTTATACCAAAAACGCTGATAAAAGTCAAGTGATATTATGACCTCTTTAAACTATTTTGATACAACGCGTTATCTTGCTATGCTATAAACAAGGAGGGATTAATCACTAATCTACTGACTTCGGTCGGACTCTTTATTTTAGCCATTACTAACCTGCTGGCACTGCTCATCGCCTTGATCGAGGCCTCGCGGAAATACGATAAGTTTCGCCATGGCTATGAGCTAGTCTTAGCTAGTGGTTATTTTTTGTTAATGTTAGCCGAACTCTGGCTAATCTTAACCGGCTTCAACCGGACTTCGTCTAGTTGGCTCATCGGTCAGGCCATAGGCCTAATCGTCCTAGCGACCGGCTTTATGCAATACCAAAAGGTTGTTCAAGCCGAAAGACTCAGTGCCCAATTTGACCCTCAGTCACCAGCTTCTCCAAAGCTCGCCAAAACTAACAAAACCAGCCAAACCAAAAGATCCGAATTAGCCACCTTAGTCAGCTCAAATAACGAACAACCACCCAAACAAGAGTCCGAGAATCTAGTTCAAGATATTCAAACCGCGACAACGCTACCAACTGAAACAACGACAACCGCTAAGTCTGAACCTATTAAAGTAGCAAAGCCGGAACTACAACATATCTCAACCATCAACACACATGACGAGACAGATGACGAGCCGACGGCCACCCTACTAGACAAGCAAGATAAGCAAGAGAAGCAAGTTAAATCAGAGACGACCGTTAAGTCCTCAGTTAAGTCGGCAATTAATCTAAGTCAGCTTAAACGTAAATCCGAACGTCCCAAAGGTCGTAAAAAACGCCAGGCCTTGCTCAACGATCTCTTCCCCATACCAGAGGCGACGACTACCGATCATCCGCCGCTGCCTTCGGCTACCGTTGACAAAAGCGACCATCGCCTTCCCTCTGAGTTACCCATTGGTCTCTTCGGCTATAATTTCGCCACTGGACAGTCGTTGTTCAGCACAGCAGTTCCAGCTGTTAGCTGGCTGGCGGCCAGCTCGATCTTAGCCTCGCTATTCTCTTTGCGCGACCGCAAAGGCATGCCATGGTTAATCGCCGGCTTTATCCTGATCAATCTTAGTACCTTGATTCAAGTCTTATCTGGTTATTTAGAGCTAAGCTGGTGGAGCAACCCGTGGCTCTCGGCCAGTAGCCTGACTCTGAGCTACCTCTTAATAGCCTGCGGTAGCTATCAACGTATCAGGGGCAAGGTCACCAAGCATTTTCTGCAGATCGTCATCTGGCTCTACCTAATGATTATGGCCACCACCATTGGCTTAAGTCTAACCATCGTTGAAAGCGCCGCCAGCCTGACGATGCTCACCTATTTCGTCGTTGGCACTTTGACCTTAATCTTGCCTATCATTCATGCGATGGCCTTTGACCACCCTCAACTTAACCCAGAAACAGCCCATGAATAAGAGCGCACATTCAACTCAACAGATCCTAATTCTTGGCGCTGGCTTCGCTGGTCTGCGGGCGGCTAGCGATCTGACCGCGCGCTTTGCTCATCGTCGCGATATCGAGATTATCGTTATCGATAAAGAGGATCACCAAGCCTTTCACGCTCGGCTTTATGAGTTAGTCGCCGAAGCCTTGCCACGACGCGCCGTTCGCTTGTCACATCGGCAGATCCTTGGACACACCTCAGTTCGCTTAATTCAAGATCGGGTGCTTAAGATAGATCCAATCAAGCAGGTAGTTAAACTGCATAGCTATGGCCAGCTTCGCTATGATTATCTAGTCGTCGCTCTCGGTGCTCAAAATAATTTTCGGTCGATTCCTGGAGCCCAGGAGTTCTCGTTGCCATTACAATCGGTTGGACAGGCGATGCAGATTCGTGACCAGCTCCAGACTCTTTATAAACGACAGGCCGAGGTTAAGGTTGCCATAGTTGGTGGTGGCTTGACCGGTGTCGAGTTAGCTGCCGCTCTGGCTCACTACGAACCAGCCTTGCGCGATCATTTTAGTCGAGATCAACATCGCTTCGAAATTAATTTAATCGAGGCGGGACCACAGATCCTCAACGGCCTCCAAGAAAAAACGCGTCGATTTGTTACAGGTTGGCTTAATCATCATCAGGTCCAACTCTTTCTCGGTAGTCCGATCAAACAGGTTAAAAGCCAACAACTAGTCCTGGCATCCGGCCAAATTCTTGATTACGACTGTCTAATTTGGGCGGCTGGCTTCAAAGGCCTTGAGCTATTGCAAAAGAGCGGCTTCGAAACCGATCTAACCGGGCGAGTCATAGTTAACGCTAAGCTCCAGGCCAAAGGCTTCGCCCGTATCTTTGTCGCCGGTGACGCCGCTCACTATGCCGTAACTCACAATAACTGCTTACCGATGAGCGCGACTCATGCCATTTATCAGGGTAGCTGTATTGCCCACAATATCGCCGCAGCCATCCATCATCAATCGTTAATCAAATATGATATTCAGAGATTTCCCATCATTTTGCCACTTGGCGAGCGAACCGGCATACTCGAATGGGGCCGCTGGCAACTCAAGGGCCGATCCGCCCTAAGAATTAAACTAGTTTTAGAGTTTTGCTACCTAGCTAGCTATCTACCGCTCGGATTAGCCTGGCGGCTCTGCTTCGTCTCGCGCCATCGTTAGACTGACTCGCTAGGTTGACTGACTAGACTGGTTCGCTAGACCGGCTCGACAGACAGTCACGACATACCGTCTCGACAGACCGACTCGACAAGCTGCCGATTAACTGGTATAATCTCCTTGTGTCAGATCAAATTAACCCTATCGCCCTTCCGGCCGTCGTTACCGTCAGACAGCTTAGTGAGCTGATCGGTTTTAATGTCGCCCAAATTATCAAAGTTCTGATTAGTTATGGCGTCAAGGCCACGATTAATGAGAGTATTGATTACGAAACTGCGGCCATCGTTGCCGATGAGCTTGGCGTCAATGTCACACCTCTCGTTGTTCAAACGATTGAAATAAAACCACAGGATCAAGTAGCTGCCAACATGGTCAAGCGCGCTCCGGTTATTACAGTCATGGGTCACGTTGACCACGGTAAGACTCGTCTCCTCGACACCATTCGACAGACCAATATTGTCGCCACCGAAGCCGGGGGCATTACTCAGCACATTGGCGCTTATCAGGTCGAGGTTAAGACCGAGGACTCCACTCAAAAGATTACCTTTTTAGATACACCGGGTCACGAAGCCTTCTCGGCCATGCGAGCCCATGGTGCTAACATTACCGATATCGTCGTTTTAGTCGTTGCTGCCGATGACGGCATTAAACCTCAAACGCTTGAGGCGATCTCGCACGCACGAGCCGCCAAAGTTCCGATTATTGTGGCTATTACAAAAATAGACAAACCAGAGGCCGATCAAGAGCGCATTAAGCGTCAGCTCGCCGAACTCGATCTTCTACCAGAAGAATGGGGTGGCAAAACACCGATCTGTCCTGTCTCCTCGGTCACCAAGGCCGGTATTCCTGAACTTCTCGAACTGATCGTCTTAACCGCCGACGTTCTTGAGCTACAGGCCGATCTAGCAGCTCCAGTTCAGGGTGTCGTTATCGAATCTCACTTAGCCCCTGGACTAGGTCCAGTAGCGACTGTCTTGATTACCGAAGGACGGCTCAAGGTAGCCACCAACCTCGTTTTTCGCTCGACTTATGGCAAGGTCCGCTCGATGGATAACTTCCTCGGCAAGAAGCAGTCCGAGGCGATTCCGGGTACTCCAGTCCGCATCGCTGGCCTGCGTTCAGTTCCAGAGTTTGGCGAGACCTTTCAACAAGTAGCCGACGACAAGATCGCCCGCGAGATGGTTGAACAGAGCGGAGCTCGAGCCAATGTCAAATCAATTCGTCAGCTCGGACTCGGTCAACTCAGTCAAGACATCAGTGCCGGCGAGCTCAAAGAGCTAACTGTCATAGTTAAAGCCGATACCCATGGCTCCCTCGAAGCGATTGCCAACTCCTAAAACGAGCTGGGCACGAGCGAGGTCTCGATCAAGATCGTTCACCAAGCCGTTGGCGATGTTAACGAAAGCGATATCAACATGGCTCTCGCCTCTCAGGCGATCGTCGTCGCCTTTAACGTCAATGCGGCAGCCCCAGTCCGCAAATTCGCTACCCAAAAAGCGGTTAAAATTAGCTCTTATTCAATCATTTACCAATTAATTGACGACCTCTACAGCGCCCTCTCTGGTCTCCTAGAGCCAGAGATTGTCGAGGTTGACCTGGGTCAACTCGAAGTTCTAGCCATCTTCAAAGATAGCAAAAAAGATAGCATCGTCGGTGGTCGCGTCGTGGCTGGCGCCGTCGAAAAGTTAGCCTCTGTCCGGATTAAGCGTAACGGTCAGGTTGTTGGTCTGGCCAAAGTTAAACGAGTCCAACGCGAAAAAGAGCTCGTTGACAAAGTCAGTGCCGGCACCGAATGTGGCCTAATGCTCGATTCTGATACACCGGTCAAGGTTGGCGACAAGCTCGACTTCTTTAAACAAGAAGAGCATATTCGTAAACTCGAAAAAAAGTCCTCTCACTAAATCTACCTAACCTGTTAACCGCTTGACAGTCGGCACAAATTGCCTTAGATTATAACTCATGTCCCAGGTATTTCACCGGGGAGGAGGACCATTATCAGTAGCGAGAACGATTTAGTTCCGATACCGAAGAGGTTCAATCAACTTCTGAAGGGGGTTAATCGACGCCGTCTCAATCGTCTCTGGCGCTGGTTGACCCGTTTTTTCAATGTGCAGTTCGCAATCATTGCGATCGCTTTTTTCGTTTTGACCCTCAATACTGTCGCTGTTCCGCCTCAGGAGATTAGCACTACCGTCTCGGCCTTAGCCGACTACGATCCTAACGCCTTAGCGGCGGCAGCCAATTCGATTAACAGCTATCTGCCGGTTCTGTCTGAACTTAACTCTCAGCGTACCTCTGATCAGATTGTCGCCACCTTAGTTGGACCTGACACTGGCTACTCGCCTAAACCGATGCTGGTCGAGACAATCGATCACGATACTGCTTACCGCATCGCACGTGGCTTGCGCAAAGAGACAGTCACTCATACCGTTCAACCGGGTGAAACCCTTTCGACTATCGCTCAGTTTTATGGTGTCAATGTGGCCACGATCCTGACTGATAATAAGATCAACCCGGTTGAGGCCGCCAAGGTCAAGGCCGGCACTCGTCTGACGATTGCCCCAGAATCAACCAGTAACTTTGACTGGGTCGCCAAGATCGAAGAGGCTAAGCAAAAAGAACGGGCCAGATTATTGGCTCAAACTAACAAAAACCGACTGGCTAATACAGCTGGTCTCTCGAAGGCCTCGGCCAATAACGATAGCGCCGGCGGTAGCGGTAAGTTTATTAAACCGATTAGCTACGGCTGTTATAACGGCTACCACTGGTATGCCATCGACTGTGCCGGTCCAACCGGTGGTTCGGTTCGGGCCGCCGCGGCTGGAGTGGTCGAAATTGCCGATGCCAGCGGCTACAACGGTGGTTACGGTATTACCGTTAAGATTGATCATGGTAACGGTTGGGAGACACGCTACGCTCACCTATCGAGAATTACTGTCGGTAGCGGCGAACGCGTGGCTAGCGGCGAGGTGATCGCCTTCTCTGGTAACACTGGTCGTTCTACTGGCCCGCATCTCCATTTTGAAATTATTAAATCTGGCAATCGTCTCAATCCCGGCAATTACGTTGGGTACTAAGGAATACAATGATCGATGAAGCAATAGTCCGTCTCAAAGCTGGCCGTGGTGGCGATGGCGCCGTCACCTTTCGACGCGAGAAGTTTGTTCCCTTCGGTGGACCAGACGGCGGTGATGGTGGCCGGGGCGGCTCAATCATCATCAAAGCT